>CBINKF010000280.1:0-4955 GCA_966251115.1 uncultured Cellvibrio sp. | reverse complement strand
GACGTGACCGCGAATGCGCGCCAGCCCGGATTTAAGTTGCTGGGCTTTGGCCCAGGTGGAGAGAAAGTCTGTCTCTAAAGGCACGCTGGATTGCAGGCGAAAAGCGCTGAGGCCGATCACATCGGCCAGGGTACTGGAGGTGATATTGCCTTGATCGGGCAGGCTAACCGGTGCCGACTGATTTTGCTGGACCGCCAAACTGGTCAGGTCCCAGCCGTAAGCTTCCACAGATTTGTATTGATGGCGGGCATCCAGATCGGCGTGAAAGTCGATCAGGTCTATCCCATAGGTCACGGTAAGCACCGCACTGCCACTGGCATCAGGCGCTTTTACGCTAACGGTGCCGGCGTCCAGCGAAACCAGCAGGCCATTGGCTTCGGCGCGCGCCAGCATAAAATCCCAATCACTGGCGTAAAACTGCACCAGCTCTTTGTGGCTGGTGCTGGTTGCATCCACGGCGGCGGTTAAACCGCTGTAGTTGCCAATCAGCTGGGTGATGATGTCGCTGTCGGTTTTATCCAGGTAGTTGGCGTTTTTGCGCCCTATGGTCATGGCGACTGCTGGGTCTTTGCACTCTATGACTAGGCGCGAACTGTTGTTGCGGCCAATTTTTACCGAGTGTTTCGTGATGACTCCGCTAAACACATCCGCCAGCACCTGCTCGTAGCCCAGCTGGATTTTTATCTCCGTCCCAGGCGCAAAGGTGTCCGCATCACTTAGCGGAAAACTTGCGGTTGGCATATCGCCGTCATCCAAAATCAAAATGGCGGTGTTGATACGATTAATGTTGAGCTGGATTTCAATCGAGACTAAACCGACGCTGGCATCCACGACCTGGCCGTCGCAGCTGATAGACCAGCTAAGTACACCGGAGGAGTTGCTAAGAGGAGAGTCAGCCATGGCGCTACACCAGCGGAGGAAAGCGCAGGACCTGCCCAGGTATTAGCGCGCGGAACTGGCGCAAACCATTAAAGCGGGCAACTGCCTGATAGTAGGAACTGTCCTTGTAAATGCGCTGGCACAGCAGCGGAAGTGTATCTCCGGCGCGAACCTCGACCAGGTGGGTTAAATCGGGCGATTGCAGGTCGGCTTCGCGAAATATTTCCTGATTGGTTTTAAACGAAATAAATTTGAGATCGAGCTTGGCACGCAAGGGCTCGCCGTTGGGCTTAAACAGGGTGTATTCAACCTTGAGTGATTCCAAACGACCATTAAACAGCAGCGGCCCCCAGGAAACTTGCACCACCGGTGCCTGGTGCTGATCGCCGCTAAAGGTGTAGGCAACCTGGCGTAGCAACGCGATTTGCTCGCGCACACTGGATTCGGTATCGGCAACCACGCCAGTGCCATCGAGCACCAGCTGTTTAAATTCTAGTTTTTCCGGTTCGGTGCGGGTGTATTTTTTTTCTTCGCCTGAATTGCCGGAAGTTTTTGTTTCGGTATAGACAATCGCGCTGCTGTGGCTATAGCCCGAGGGGTTGATCATCGCCTCAAAGGCGTCGCCAGTAGACACAGTCACCTGATCGCCATCGACTGTGCAGGGCGATATCTTTAACCGGGTTTTCATTGCCGTGGACAAGCTCATGATTAGCGCATGCCCTTGTCTTGTAGCAGCTCAAGCATCAGACGACGACACTCTGTCAGCAGCTCATCCCTTAAACTTTCCGACGCCTGATGCACTTCCTTCGGGTGCGGCTCTTGCTCATCCGTTAGTGTTGATTTAATCAGTAGTTGTTTGATTTCTATCGCCATAGGAAATCTGTATCGACACCTGTGTGGATTGCCCTTAAATCGGAGGCCTTAAAGTATTCGATTGGAAAATGTGTAACTCAGTACAATTTTCTCAATTGCCACTTCATTTTTTGTTGCGTTAAAACTTTCTACTTCCCATTTCACTGGAAAGGCATTGGCAAAGCTCCAGGCGCGAATGGGGATCGATTTTTCATTCATTAAATAAACGCAGATCAATTGCGGTTTTATCTGGGTGACGAAATCCAGTTCCATCACCGAGCGGCACCAGATCACCAGTGGCGATGTCATAGGCGCAATGCCGCGTTTCAGTTCCAGGTTATTGTGCTTTATGCCGGTGGGCAGTTTGTGCACAAAACGATTCTCACCACCCTCGGTGACATCTTCGGTTCCCACCTCTACGCCTATACCTGACACTTCCTGAAAGGATGTATCGGTAAGCCCCAGGGTAGGGCCGAAGATGACAGAGAAATAAAAGGCAACAGGAGGATAATCTCCCCCTGCAAGGCTTTTAAGATCAAACGACATAAAACCTCTAATTCATGCCAGGCAAAAATTAACCATTGGCAATCGTCAGGCCCTCGTGAACAATTTCAATGCTCTCGATGGCAACTTCATTGCCCTCTGATTTGAGGTCTGTAGAGGTTATTTTGGTGGGCCAAGCGTTAGCCAGAGTCCACACCATGGTGGGTGCGCTGCTTTCGTCCAGCAGGCTGAGGGTTACTGGAACACGCTTGATGGTATTCATCTTGATTTGATTGAGCCAATCCCAGAACTTGTTGTCGCCCTTGAATACCCCTTTCTTCATAGTGACATTGCCAAACTTCATCATGCCCGGCATCTTTACCACCGAGAATTGCTTGCTGTCACCCGAGCGATACTTAATTTCTTCCGACTGAATATCCAAACCACTAACTTCCTGGAAGGACATAACATTGGAATCCCATTTCACTTCAAAGTGAAATTTGGGGAGTGGCCAAATATTTGCTGATTGTGCGGAACCGTCATCTGCCATGATTATCTCTACCTTAATTTAATCAATGGTTAAAAATCGGCGAGGCCAGCGCTGGTTATTAGCGCAAGCGCGCTGGGCTCGTATAGGTTTTATTGAATTCAGTTATTGCATCACGACTTCTGCATTTGCTGCTGGAAGGTGATTTCAATAAATTCTGCGGGGCGGCTCAGCGCAACCAAAACAGTCACTCGCAGATAGCCTTCGAGAATATCTTCGGCTGTCATGGTTTCGCCCAGGCCCACATAAACGCTGAAAGCATCCTCGGGACTGGAGCCGGCTAAACCGCCGCGCTTCCAGATACTGGTGAGGAAGTTGCTGATCATGCTTTTAATGGTTACCCAGGTATTGGCAACATTGGGTTCAAACACATAAGCTTTAGCCGCGAGCTTGATGGACTCCTCGAGCATAATCATGGTGCGACGAACATTAATGTAACGCCAGTCCAGGCTGTTGCCGTCGAGTGTGCGAGCGCCCCACACCAGTGTGCCTTCACCAATAAAGGTGCGAATGGCGTTAATCGACTTGCCTGCTGTGTTTACGTTCAAGTCTTCCTGCTCTTCGTGGCTGATGTTAACCGTGGGCGAAGTCACCGAATTAACGCTCACATTCGCTGGCGCTTTCCAAACCCCGCGGGTGTTATCCACCATGGTATAAATGCCCGCCATCGCGGCACTCGGTGGGAGTAGGTTTAATTTGTGTTGCACGCCAGCGAGCACCTTGTTGTACAGCGGGCAAACTGCACTTAAGGTTTTGTGCAGGACGTCATTCTCGATTTTGCTTTTGGTTTCTGTGCTGGCCAGCTTTTGAATTTCGGCGATAATGCCTTCACGTTTTTTTGATGAAGGGATTGTTTCGCTAGCTTCCTGTGTTAATAAAGCGATTAGATCGTTGATGCTGTCTTTGTGAATGTTGTGAAACGACAGCTCGGGTGCAGAGACTATAGACGTGTTTACCCAGGGGTAGTAAGCCGCCCCGAAAGCGGGGAAGTTGGTAGACATTTTGTTGCGGAAGTTTTCTATGCACTCGTTGTCACGGTTATCCATAAATCCGTTATAGATGTCGAGCAGTGCAAAGCGGTTTTTCATTTCATAACCGCAGTGGCTAAACATCGCCTGTTGCAATTTAAAGCAGTCAGATTCGCTCAAGCACATCGCTTCCGGAATTACCACCATTGTGGGTTCCTGCTCCTTTTTAAGCGGCGCAAGCGCACCCGACAAATCTGCCTCAGCAATGGCTTTCTTATAGTCGCCTACTGATACGACATAGCATGCGCCTCCGCCATTTTGGAAGAACATCATCATGCTGCGGTAGAGCAGGTAGTAGGTTCCCTCCAAAGTTAAAAAGTACTTGTCGCTTTTAGTGAGCGCAAAGTCCTCATCACCATTACTAAATGGATCGGTGCTTTTGTCAACGCCAGCAATCGCCAAGGTATCTTTATTGGCCGCATTAATCGCGTCGATCATTTTCTTTTCTTCATCGCTTGCACCGGGGCCGGCTACCTTGTCTTTTAGGTCTGGTGCAGTAGTGCCCTTGCGTGCAATTTTAAAGGCGGCTGGCGGTGGTCCACCAAAATAGCTGATAAATTCAGCCATAGAAGAAATTCGCCAGGGCTTGCCATGCAAACTCTTGCCTTTATTATCGGCAAATTCGGTGTAGCCAATAAACGCCGGTACCGCGGTGGCTACTTCAACAACCGAGTTGGGGAAAGCGTCTTTTTCAACAATATAGACGCCGGGGGTTTTGTATGCGCCAGCCATATGGTTTCCTTTAAGTGCTATTGATTTACATAAATTTCCGCAACAAGAATTTGTTGCCCCGCGAGATTCCTGCTCTTAGCTATCCATTTGAGTCCTGCGTTGGGTAAACGCTTGATCAATACTCTGCCTGAAGGCGATTTTTCCCGAAGTTGAAATCGCTCAAGTGGCGTCTCGTTCATTGCAATGGGTTGCTGTGATATAAATACCTGACATTGATCTGGCAAGTTATCATCACAGCGATCAAACCGCTGAGGTGAGGGCGAATACAAATCATGGATCTCGATTTCCATATTCGCAAGTTCACCGAAAATATAATATTTCCAATAGAAGGCGCGAGTGCTCAGTTGTATCTGCACTTGTGGCGCATTTTGACGCTTAATTAAATCAAAAGCTCCCAGTGTATTTGCCTTGATTGCGATATCGACGCAAAGGGC
>CBINKF010000279.1:0-5003 GCA_966251115.1 uncultured Cellvibrio sp. | reverse complement strand
CTCAGTTGTTTTGCTGTGGAAACTGTATCTTCCCCAACATCACCCGCAGCCAGCCAAAAAGTACAGACTGTGGTCAATATCAATACCGCAGATGCACAAACCCTGACGCAGTTGAAAGGTGTTGGTTTAAAGAAGGCGAAAGCCATAGTTGCCTGGCGCAAGACCAATGGTCAGTTTAAAACTGTTGAGCAATTAACGGATGTTAAAGGTATAGGTGAGTCCATCCTTAAGGCCAACAAGGATAAAATCACTATTTAAACCACTAAAGTTTGCTGCTTAAATAGCAGTTTTTTGCTTTAATAGGGGGCGTTTAACGCCCCCTATTTTATTTGTGAGACACATTAATGCTCCAATTTGGTCCCCGTATCCTGGTGGCTATGGATTACGATAACCAGGCGGACTGCCTGGCCATGGCTAAACGTCTTTCTCCGCAAGACTGTCGTCTTAAAGTTGGCAAGGAGCTGTTTACTTCTGCCGGCCCACAAGTTGTTGAATCTTTGATGAATTTAGGGTTTGAGGTATTTTTGGATCTTAAATTTCACGATATTCCCAGCACCACCGCTAAAGCGGTTAAAGCGGCAGCCAATATGGGCGTGTGGATGGTGAATGTTCATGCCAGTGGCGGTGAGCGCATGCTGGTGGCGGCAAAAAATGCGCTGGATTCAGTCGCGGCTGGCAAAACCCTGCTCATTGGTGTCACTGTGCTCACCAGCATGGAAGCATCAGATTTAAAAGGTATTGGCATAGATCGTCAGCCTGCGGAGCAAGTGAAATTACTCGCCGATTTGGTAAACAAATGCGGCTTGGATGGTATTGTCTGTTCCGCTCAAGAAGCATCCATTATGCGTGCGGCATACGGGAGCGAATTTTGCTTGGTAACCCCCGGGATTAGATTGCCAGACTCCCCAAAAGACGATCAACGTCGGACCTTGACCCCTGAGGAGGCGATTAGTGCGGGTAGTAGTTACCTGGTAATAGGTCGCCCCATCACCCAGGCGCTGGACCCGGTTGCTGTATGTCGGGCAATTAATAGTTCTATTCAAGGGCGCTGATTGCCACAATTTTAAGAGGATAGATGTTGAGTAATTCAAATATGCCCCTAGTGGTTACCATCGATGGCCCCAGTGGTTCGGGGAAGGGGACTTTGAGCCAAATGCTGGCAAAGGAATTGGGGTTCCATTTATTGGATAGTGGCGCCTTATATCGACTGGTGGCTTTGGCCGCAATTAAAAAGAATGTCGCTTTAACCTCTGAGCCTGCTGTGGCTGAAGTTGCGGCCCAATTGGATGTAGAGTTTTCGCTGGAAGGGGACAATCTCCGCATTTTATTGGCAGGAGAGGATGTAACTGCAACTATTCGAGCCGAAACCGTGGGTATGAACGCATCTATTGTGGCTGCTTATCCCCAGGTGCGCGATGCTCTGCTTAAACGTCAACGGGCTTTTGCGACGGCGCCGGGTTTGGTGGCGGATGGGCGCGACATGGGAACCACGGTGTTTCCCGCAGCGCAATTTAAAATTTATCTCACCGCCAGTGCAGAAGCGCGCGCTGACAGACGGTGCAAGCAGTTGCAAGCCAAAGGTGTAGAGGCAAATTGGGATCAGGTAGTCGCGGATATTCGCGAACGCGATGAGCGCGACTCAACTCGTAGCGTGTCACCTTTGCGTCCGGCTGAAGATGCGGTAATTATCGATAGTACAGAGCTGACAATTGCGCAGGTGTTAGAGGCGATGTTGTCAGTTGTTAAACATCAATAACAACGATACGAATGATACGAATGAGAAGTTACCTGTGAAGGTTAGGTGGTTTTCTAACTCAAGTAACACCGCTTCGGCCTTTCAACTCATTTTAATTTTGGAAATATGTTATGAGTCTGACCTGTTTTAAAGCCTATGATGTGCGTGGCAAGCTCGGTGAAGAGCTAAACGAAGACATCGTCTATCGAATTGGACAGGCATTTGCACAATATATTCAACCCAAGATGGTAGTGGTTGGTGGCGACGTTCGCTTAACCAGCGAGGGGCTTAAATTAGCCCTGGCAAATGGTTTGCGCGACCAGGGGGTTGATGTTATCGACATTGGTATGACGGGCACCGAAGAAATCTACTTCGCGACCAGCTATTTAAAAGCCGATGGTGGTATTGAAATTACGGCAAGCCATAATCCTATTGATTACAACGGTTTAAAACTCGTCAAGTTTGGGTCTCAACCTATTAGTGGCGATTCCGGCCTAAATGAAATAAAAAAATTGGCTGAGGAAAATCAATTTGGTGAACCCGCCGCTAAGCCGGGCAGTTATTCAACCTTGTCAACATTAGGTGCTTATGTCGAGCATTTGCTGGGATATGTGGATATCACACAACTTAAAAAACTCAAGTTGGTCGTCAACGCGGGCAATGGCGCGGCGGGTCACGTTATTGATGCACTGGAAGCACATTTACCGTTTGAGTTTATAAAAATTAATCACCAGCCTGATGGCAGCTTTCCAAACGGTATTCCCAATCCACTGTTACCCGAAAATCGCAGTTCAACGCAAGAGGCTGTGATTGCCAACAAGGCAGATTTTGGTATTGCATGGGATGGTGACTTTGATCGTTGCTTTCTATTTGATGAGCAGGGCAATTTCATCGAAGGCTATTATATTGTGGGCTTGTTGGCTGAGGCTTTTTTACTGAAAAACCCCGGTGCCAAAATTATTCACGACCCACGTTTAACCTGGAATACCTTGGATGTTGTTAATTCTGTCGGCGGTATCGCCGTACAGTCGAAAACCGGGCACGCCTTTATCAAAGAGCGTATGCGTCAGGAAGATGCCGTCTACGGCGGTGAAATGAGTGCGCATCACTACTTTAGGGACTTCTTTTACTGTGATAGCGGTATGATTCCCTGGTTGTTGGTGGCAGAACTTGTGTGTCGCAAAGGTCAGACTTTGTCCTCGATGCTGACTGATCGAATTAATAAATTTCCATCTCCAGGCGAAATTAACAGTAAGGTTGCTGACCCAGCCTTGGCAATTGCGAGGGTCTTGGCCCGATACGAGCCCGAAGCCAGGGTTATTGATAAAACCGATGGTATTAGCCTTGAGTTTGATACATGGCGCTTTAATTTAAGAATGTCTAATACCGAGCCTGTCGTTCGTTTAAATGTTGAGTCTCGCGGGGACGCCGCTTTGGTGGTGGAAAAAACGAATGAGGTTTTACAGCTGCTTCGCAGTTAGTCTTATGTCGATATTAATTGTGCCGTTTTACGGCGCCACTCTTTAACTCCGATTCAAGGAAAAAGCTATGCGTGTTAAAAAGGCGGTCATTCCGGTTGCTGGTCTCGGAACTCGCATGTTGCCTGCAACTAAGGCGATTCCCAAAGAAATGCTGCCGGTTGTCGACAAACCCCTGATTCAGTATGTGATAGAGGAAGCGGCGGCGGCGGGGATTAAAGAAATTGTCCTGGTAACTCATGCCAGTAAAAATGCAATTGAAAACCACTTTGATACAAGCTTTGAACTCGAAGCGCAATTAGAGGCGCGTCTGAAACGCTCTTTGCTTGCGGAGATCCGCTCCATTACTCCGACTGGTTTAACTGTTATTTCAGTGCGGCAGGCAGAGGCAAAGGGGTTGGGTCATGCAATTCTCTGTGCACGGCCTGTGGTGGGGGATGAGCCTTTTGCGGTGCTTCTGCCCGACGTACTGATTGCCAGTTATGAATGCAACCTCAAGCAGGATAATCTGGCGGGAATGACGCGCCGCTTTGAAGAAACCGGTCATAGCCAGATTCTCGTTGAAGCCGTGCCAGAAAATCAGGTTGACAAGTACGGAATTGTTGATTGCGCTGGCGTTCAGGTTGAGCCAGGCGAGACGGCTCCTATTCGTGCCATGGTTGAAAAGCCTGCCGTGGACGAGGCTCCGTCTAACATGGCAATTGTCGGTCGCTATGTGTTATCAAAAACAACATGGGATTTGTTGGCGCACACAATGCCAGGCGCGGGTGGCGAAATTCAGTTGACGGATGCTCTCGACTCTTTGTTGACGCAAGAGTCCATTGAGGCTTATCAGTTGGTTGGTCGCAGCCATGATTGCGGCTCAAAGCTTGGGTATCTGCAGGCGATAGTCGATTATGCTTGCCGCCGAGCCGATGTGGGTGAAGCCTTCAAGGCTTATATCCGCGATCGAAACCAATAAGAAATTTAGCTAAGAAATTTAGACAAGGGGGCAGGTGTGATTATCCCGGTAATTTTGGCTGGTGGTTCTGGTTCAAGGCTCTGGCCGCTTTCGCGTCAGCATTATCCCAAGCAGCTGCTCAAGTTGTTTGGTAGTTACACCATGCTTCAGCATACGTTGCTGCGCGTGCAAGGCGTTGCAGATCTGGCAGAGCCGATTGTGGTTTGCAACCAGGAGCATCGTTTCATGGTGGCGGAGCAATTGTTGGAAATGGGGCTGGATAATGCTCAGATTATATTAGAACCAGTTGGGCGCAATACTGCCCCCGCTATAGCCTTGGCCGCCTTATTTGCCCAGGAGCGCAGCGCTGATGCCGCCCTCCTGGTTTTGTCCGCAGATCACATGATTCGCGACGTTAAAGTTTTTCAAGAGGCAGTAGCTAAGGCTGTACGCGCGGCACAAAAGGGAAGTCTGGTGACCTTTGGGGTGACTCCAACCCACCCCGAAACTGGCTATGGATATATTCGGGCAAACATTTCCAGGGCGAGTGAGCAGGATTGTTTTCCTGTGGAGCAGTTTGTTGAAAAGCCGAATTTGGCAACGGCTCAATCTTATTTAGAAGCGGGCTGCTATTTTTGGAATAGCGGCATGTTTGTTTTTACTGCCGATGTGTTCTTGCGCGAATTGGCCGAGCAATCCCCCGAGGTTGTCATGGCGGCTGAGCGAGCGAAACTTGGAGCCACTAAGGATTTGGATTTTATTCGAGTAGAAAAAGAAACCTTTGCCACAGCGCCAAATATTTCCATTGATTACGCGCTTATGGAAAAGAGCCGCAATGTTGTGTGTGTAC
>CBINKF010000278.1:0-5025 GCA_966251115.1 uncultured Cellvibrio sp. | reverse complement strand
GCGCACTTCGCGTTATCAATTTATGCGCACCTATGTCAAAGTCGGGCAGGAGTGCAAACTGCTGAGTGTACAAACTATGAAAGTCTGGTCCAGCGAGAATCGATAAATAACCTGATGCTTTAACGAGAGCGGGCGCGGTGGCGCCCGATTTTTTATCTAAGGAACCTCTGAAAAATGTAGGCGAGGCCGCAAACGCAAGGCAAAAACGGGCGAAAAGGCGGAGTTTATACGTCATAAATGAGCATTTTGAGCCTGTTTTTAACGCCGCGATTGCAACGCAGGTAATTTTTCAGAGGTTCCCTAAAATATCGGCGCTATTGGTGTGTGGCGCGCGGATGTTGGTCGGACCACTTGGGGAATTTGGCCAGCACCTTGGCGGGCCAGTTGCCGTACCAGCCGTAGCCATTGATGCGCTCCTGGGATATTTCGCCCAGCGCATAGTGCACGGAGTTATCGCGGTCGCCAAATACAGGTTTGTTGCTGCCCAGCTCGTAAAACCTGGCCCAGACACCGGGTGATTGGGGATCATCTTTTAGTGCCCGGTCGCCGCGGGTCCAGCTTTTACCTGCTATTTTCGTGCTTTCAAACCACTCCACCGCCGCGTAAATAGCGTCGGTTAACGCCGGGCTTGGGTTCTTCTGCTTCATTAAAAACAGTACCAGGTTGGCTGATTCGGCTGCACTCAAGGAGGCCATTTCAAACGCGCGCGCCTTAACCGGCAGCAAGCTAAGAGGGTCGTGCTGGGCTCCCCAGATAGTTGCTTTACCCTTCACAATAACCTGCGTGGCCAGGATGCAATCCAAGCCTTTGGCGAGGGCATTTCGTGCAGTTTGGCGCTGCTCGGGTGAGGTAAAGGCGTACTCGTCTGCCCCCTGGGCTATGGCGTCCAGCAACTGCATCAAGTTGCTTATCAAGTTGTCGTTGTAGGTGAGCATATTGTGGTAGCCGCCTACCAAAGGATAGGTTTGCGGCCAGCCGCCGCTGGGAAACTGCGCCTGCAGGATCAGCTTGAAACCGCGCTCAAAGGCGCTGCGGTAACGCTCGTCGCCAGTAGCGCTAAAGGCCTTGGCGAGCATTTTCAGCTGCACACTGGTGGCATTGTTATCAAAGGTGGGTATGTAGTCTTTTTCGGTGCCATAGGCCATGCCTGGGCGCCGCTTTTGGGTCATATTGGTGCGCTTGGACCAGCCGCCCGAGGGAGTTTGGTAACTGAGAACGGCTTCCATTAGCGCTTTGGCCTGGTCGGTGTTGTACCAGGCCAAGGGCATCTCTTCGTCAAAGCCAAATTCTTTTGCAGGTTTGGCGGCGATGGGTTTGGACAGTCCATGCCTTTTGAGTTCGCGTTTAAGTGCATCTTCATCCAGTTTATGCAAAGTTTTGGATTGGCTGATATAAGCCTGCCATGCGGGCGGCAGTTGTTGTGCGGCAGCAGATGTACCCGCAGATACACCGAAAGGAAGAAAACCCAGGGCGCTGACGGCCAGGGTGGCAAATAATTTATGGAGCATGATAAATACCTTGGTAGCGACCACTAGCGCCCTTGGCGGGCGGTTTAGCGACAACCCCGGCGGGCTCTGCTGGCCTTTTGCCGGGGGTCGAGGTATTGACCGAAACCGTTAAATCAAAGCTCTAATTCACACCAGTCTAACAGTTGCCGTTCTGCCTGGCGCAAAAATCTTCATATGAATTAAATGGGCTGACTTAATTAAAGATATTTTCGTCGGCCGGGAAGACGCCTGCCTTTACATCGGCCACGTATTTTTGCATGGCGCCGGGAATGTCCCCAGCTTCCAGCAGGAAGTTTTTGGAAAACTTGGGCGGTTGTTCAGTTAGCCCGAGAATATCGTTAATCACCAATACCTGGGCGTCTGTCGTGCGGCCTGCGCCTATACCTATGGTGGGAATGCCTGCCTCCTGCGTGATCTGTGCGGCCAGGCTAGAGGGGACGCATTCCAACACCAGTAAGTCGGCGCCAGCTTTGGCGAGCAGCTTGGCATCCGCGAGTATTCTCGCCGCGCCCTGTTCATCACGCCCCTGAACACGAAAACCGCCCAGTTTGTTGACCGATTGTGGTGTGAGACCCAAGTGAGCACAGACAGGTATGCCGCGCTCGGACAGCATACGGACGGTATCGGCGAGCCAGGCGCCACCCTCCAGTTTTACCATCTGCGCGCCGGCTTGCATGATGCGCGCGCAATTGCGCATAGCATCTTCGGGAGTGGCGTAAGTCATAAAGGGCAGGTCGCCAATAATCAGCGATTTGTCGTTGCCGCGCGCCACCGCTTCTACGTGATAAATCATCTGCTCCATAGTTACCGGGACTGTGCTGTTATAGCCCAACACCGTCATTCCAAGGGAATCTCCGATAAGCACAACTTCCACACCGCAGCGCTTGGCCATGGCTGACATGTGCGCGTCATAAAGCGCAATTACGACAAATTTTTCGCCCGCCGCCTTCATTTTATTCAGCGTGTGAATGGTCACCGGTTTTTGCAGGGCTGTAGCCTGGGTACTGCTGGGGCTGGTCAGGGTTCCGTAGGGCATGGTGTTTTCTCACGGCTGGGCCCGCTGTCGCCGGGCGGTTAGACTCTGAGTGAAGGCGGATTGTGTCCGCTAAAAGCTGGGCACCGGATTGTAGTAGTGACGGCCGCTTTTGATGCGCAGAATATATTCTACCAGTTGCTTGAAGTGCTCGCGGTTACTCGCCAGGTTGAGGTCCTGGGCGTTAACAATCAGCAGCGGCGCGGCATCATAGTAATGGAAAAACTCGGTATAGGCGTTGTTAAGCGCTTCCAGGTAATCCTGGCTGATATACCGCTCGGCGGCTATGCCGCGCTGTTTGATGCGCTCGCTGAGCACATTGAGCGGTGCCTGCAGGTAGATCACCAGGTCCGGGCGCGGTGCATCTATCACCAGACGGTCGTACACCTGACGATAGATATTGAATTCGTCGTCATCGAGGGTGACCCGCGCAAAGAGTTGGTCCTTGTCCATTAAAAAGTCGGATACCCGCACTGGCTCAAACATATCGTTTTGGCGCAGCGATTGGATTTGGTTGGCGCGCTGGAACAAAAAAGACAGCTGGGTAGGCAGCGCTGTTGTTTTGGGATCGCGGTAAAACTTTTCGAGGAAGGGGTTTTCCTCCGGTTGCTCCAGCAACGTATCGTAGTTAAACAGTTTGGCCAGATTGCGTGCCAGAGTGGTCTTGCCGACGCCAATACAGCCTTCCACGGCGATAAAGCGCGGCAGTTGTTCGCGTGTCAGATCTATTCCCAGTTCTTCAAATACCGCTTCCACTCAGAGGTCCTCAGTTAACACTTGCAGCCCCGCAAAACCTAGCGTTTGAGCTAATTGACTCAGGGATTCGCCGGTGGGTAAGCACAGCTCGGGCGCCAGCTCCCGTAGGGGTTGAATCACAAAATTGCGTTGAGTCATAAAGGGGTGAGGGACTTTCAGTCGCTCGCTATCAATAATCTGCATATCGATCAGGAGAATGTCCAGGTCCAGGGTGCGCGGACCCCAATGTTCAAGGCGCACGCGCCTGTGGGCTTGTTCCAATGCCTGCAGCTGATCTAACAGCGCCAGCGGCGCCAGGTCGGTTTCCAGCTCCGCAACGGCATTCACATAATCCGGCTGAACAGGGCCAAGGGCGCGGCTGGAGTAGAGCCGGGACCTGGCCCGCAGGCGGGTTTGCGGCAGCACTGCCAGCTCTACAAAGGCCTGCTCCAATTGTGCAACCGGGTTTTCCAGGTTGCTGCCAAGGCCGATAAACACGCGAGCCATCGCGGGGTTACTCGCTGCCACCCTGGGACTGATCGTCCTTGGGCTTGCGGCTGCGACGGCGGCGGCGCGGTTTGCTGGCACTACTGGCACCTGGTTGGCGCGCCAGGTCTTTCACCATTTTTTCTCGGACCTCGTCGTCTGCGCTCTGGAAGTGCGTCCACCAGAGTCCCAACCCCTCCAGTGGTTCCCCCGCTTCTTCGCGCATCATTAAAAAGTCATAGGCGGCGCGGAAGCGCGGGTGGTCCAGCAGGCGCAGGGCGCGCATACCCAGGCGATTGGGCAGGCGCAGCTGCAAATCCCATATTTCGCGCATGGGAATAAGAAAGCGTTTGGGAATGGCGGTGCGGGTCAGCTGCTGGCTGATGACATTCTGCGCTGCCTGGTTCCAGGCCTGGACCTGTGACATTTTACCGCTAAGTTCACTGTATTGACGCTGGAGTGCGGGCCAGAGCAGGGCCGCGTAGATATAGGCCGGAGTTACGGTTTTATCGCTGCGGATGCGAATGTCAGTATTGCCCATGCACAGATTGACCAGTTCCAGTGAATGGGGCACCTGGGCCTTGAGGGCTTGGTCGGTGCCGGGGAACAATTGCTGCACCAGGTCAAAGTCGCGCATCAGATTAAAAGTGGCAGTGGCTGAACCGTTGAGGAAGAGCTTTAACACCTCTTCAAACAGGCGCGCCTCTGAAACATTGAGCAGCAAGCTACCCAGCTCGCGAATGGGCTTGGCGGTAGCCGCATCCAGCTCAAACCCCAATTTTGCCGCAAAGCGCAGCGCGCGCAGCATGCGCACCGGGTCTTCCTTATAGCGGGTGGCCGGGTCGCCAATAATTCGCAAGCGGCGTTTTTCCAGGTCTTTCAGGCCGCCGCAATAATCGATCAGCGAAAAATCCTTGAGGTCGTAGTAGAGCGCGTTGACGGTAAAGTCGCGGCGCAGGGCGTCGGTTTCGAGGGTGCCATACACATTGTCGCGCAGTAGCATGCCCTCTTCACTGCGGGCGTGATGGGGCGAGTCGTCCTGGTGGCCGCGGAAGGTGGTCACCTCAATAACCTCGCGCCCCATGCGCACATGAACTATCTGGAAGCGGCGACCTACGATGCGTGCGCTGCGAAACAGGCGCCGAACCTCTTCGGGCGTAGCGTTAGTGGCTACATCAAAGTCTGTAGGGTGACCACCCAGCAGCAAATCGCGCACGCCACAGCCTACCAGATAGGCGTCAAAATTGGCTTAATGCAACTGAT
>CBINKF010000277.1:0-5039 GCA_966251115.1 uncultured Cellvibrio sp. | reverse complement strand
CTGTAGCCTTTACTTCGATAATCTCACCGGTTTCCAGCTCCCGCACCGCTTTATGCAGCAGCATGACCGGCTCAGGACAGAGCAGTCCACTCGCATCTAAATACTTCTTAATTTCACTATTCATAGTTTTAAAACATCTATCAATATTCAGGCAAATAGCGATTTGGTTGCTATGCTTTGAGCGTGAGGAGAAAAACCCCAAAGGAACCCAACTCTACCGGGGAACCACGTTCGATGTCTCGGAAAATACCTAATAATTCTATGCCTGCTGATTTTTTTTGCCGACAAACCCTGGAGCTAAGCTTTCGTCTGCTGCGCAACAAAAGCCCGCTGCTGGCGCATGCGATCAAGGTCGCCATAGATAAGTGCACGCCCGTTGATTACGCCGAAATACATTCACAGTTTACCGGAGAAATGCTGCTCAACAGCGATTTACTGGAGCACTTGAGCCCCCATATTATCGGTCGGATCGTGGCGCATCTAACCCACCTGGGCAGTGAGGCACTGGACAAACGCGACCTGCCCGGCAGCCATATAGCCGTTATGCGCACGTTAATCGACGACTGGGTAAAACTCACCGAATGGATTTTGGAAAACGCCTCCACGGCCGTTAACGACATAACCCCCTACCATTAGTCGCACAATCTGCACGGGCGAATCCAGGCTAGCGCAATATGCGCAAGTGCCCCGTAACCTCTTCACGGTCGTGGTACAACTGCTTAAACTCCAGCGACACTTTCATTCCCAAAGATTCCAACTCCGACACTATTCGCTCGCGCAGCTTTTGCACTTCGGCATAGCGCTGCTTCATGGGCAGCTTGAGGTTGAATACCGCCTCGCGACAAAGCCCCTTGGCAAACCAGCGGGTCACCATAGCTGCCACCCGCGCGGGTTTATCCACTATGTCACACACCAGCCAATCGACAGGTTTGCGCGGCTCATAGACGAATCCGTCGCTGAGCATATGCTCCACTAAACCTGACTCCATCAGGTCCTTGTCCATAGGGCCGTTATCCACCGCTTCAACATAAATACTGCGTTGCACTAATTGCCAGGTCCAGCCGCCGGGTGCCGCGCCCAGATCCACGGCCTTCATTCCCGGCGCCAGGCGCAGATCCCACTCCTGGGCTGGAATAAAGTGATGCCAGGCCTCTTCCAATTTAAGCGTCGCGCGGCTGGGCGCCTCTTTGGGCAACCGCAAACGCGGAATTCCCATAGGCCAGGCCGAGCTGTTGCGAATGGGGCTTACACCCAGATAGGCCTGGGTGCCGGTCATAAACACCAGATGCAAGCGCCAATCGCTGCGTTTGACTAAGCAGCCCTTGGCTTCCAGCGCCTTGGTAAAAGGTACGGAGAATTTCTTGCCCAGTGTCGATAGCTCTTTACCCTCGTTAGTATCCACCGCCTCCACAACCAACTCGCACGCGGGGGGTAGTTGCTTGGCGGCATCCATCAAGGGGCTAAGGCGATCCGTCACCGGCAGATCAGTTATCAAATCCAAGGCCAGAAACCATTGGCGTACGAATACCAATTTGCGAAATGGAATTTGCCGAATCAACTGTTCCAGGGCCCGGGCATCCGGGCAATGGAACAGGACATAGGCAGAATTATCGCTGGTTTTGCAATAGCCATAGGCCCCCAGGGAACTGGCAAAATCGCTAATTTCCGCCGCACACTCTTTTTCAAAGCCAGGGCGGCAATGTAAAAATAATTGATTCACAATAGACTCTTGGGGCTGAGGTAAAATCTGATTTCAGGACAAATTATCGAGGAACTCGCGCGCCTGGTGTTTGGTTAACAGGCTGACACTTTCGCTCGCCGGATCGAACACAATAACCACCTCACCGCGACGCAATTGATGCTTAACCTGCTCCACTTTGGTCGCCAGGGTAACCTCCTCCCAACCATAATCTGTCCCTTCGCGGGTAATAAACTCTTCTACCAGGCCCTGCAGGGCGTCGGGCGAAATTCGTTCAAAGGGGATAATCATTGTACTGCGACTCTCAAGGGTTAAAGGTTAGGTGTTCAGCCTTTCCATCCCTGCGGCCCAGCGCGCTTGTTTGGCTCATCCAAGCGGAGTAATCTTGAAATTTCCCCAGATAATAAGGAATAGGCGTGAATACCCAACTGATTCTCACCGTCATCTGCGATGATAAACCCGGCGTGGTCGAACAGCTCGCACAGGTTATTACCCAACACAATGGCAACTGGCTGGAAAGTCGCATGGCGCAACTTGCAGGCAAGTTTGCTGGCATCCTTCAAATCGCCGTCAACGAAACAGACAAGACTACACTGCGCAACGCCCTGAGCAAACTTGCCGACAAGGGCTTCAAAATCGTTATTGAAGACGCCTTGACTGTCGCCAAGCAGGAGTACCGGGAATTCAGTTTTAGCGTGGTGGGTAGCGACCGCCCCGGCATTGTACGCGAAATTGCTCAGGCATTTGCCAGCCGCCATATTAACATGTGTGAGCTGGAAACCGCCTGCTCCAGTATGCCCTGGTCAGGTGAACCTATGTTTGAAGCGACGGGGATTATCGAAGTCCCTAAAGATGTGAACCTCAACGAACTCTACGACCAGTTGGATAAAATCGGTGATGAATTGGCGGTGGATATACGCCTTGAGTCTTCCACCGAAACCCGCGTTTAAGTGAAATCCCTCTGCGTTTAAAAAAGCACCTAATGGTGCTTTTTTTGTTTGGCGAGGATCTCGTCGAACTTTTCCAATTCAATATTGATAGCGTTGGTGGAAATATTCACTTCGTAGAGCGAAAACAACAGCGAAATCACCAAAAAAATTAAACTGGCGGCAAACAAAAACTGCCCAGTAACACTCCAATGCAACAGCAGCGAAAACATCGACAGTGTACAAAATACAAACGAAACCACACCAAAACCCTGCATTAATCGAATGACCTGCATGCGAATGCGCAAGCTGTCTATCTGGCGAACCACCAATTCTTTCTGCTCTGCCCCCTCCATATTGCTCAACTGGCGAATCACATTGGCCAACACCACAAAACGGTTGGTGTAGGCCAACATCAATAACGAAATTGCAGGGAATAACAAACTCGGGGTGGTAATGGTAATTTCCATAGCTACATCTCGACTGGAAAAAGCCCAAGCCTACTGCAGCTTTTCACGCCAGTAAATAACCCGATCATTACCGCGATACTGGCCAAAGCTATAGTGGGCCGCTGGCAAGCTGGTATCGTCACCATAATTGCTATTCTGATTCCAATCAAAACGCAGCCAGGGGTAAGCAGTTACATCCACACCCACATCAAAACTCCCTGTGCCCGAGAGTGGGGCCGAAAAATACTGGCCCGCATCGCCTGCGTTAAACATCACCAGGGTGGAACTGATATTGGCGTAATTCCCCTGAGTAGAACCACCCGACAAAGGGACCGTTAGATTCGCGGGTGCCAATATTGAACCTGCTGGATAGCCAATTGCACTGCGCAATATTTGAGTACAGGAGTCGTCAGTGTTTTTGGTAAAGAAACCGCCAGTCCAATACTCGGTAGCAAAATTTACCGGTAAATTCACAGACTCGGGACCAAAGGCATCATCTAAGCGCAAACGCCCGAAGCGCATCTCTAACGCAGAACCCAATTTTATAGCATTGCACCCTGTGCCCGCACAGACACCGGTTGAATCGGCATTCATGTCCAGACCTTTCAAACTGCGCGAATCAAAATCATCGGCCAATTGCAAACCAACTTGCAAAGTGTCGTAGGGGCCATCGGGAGCTTGATTGGGCGATTGACGACTAAATAGCGCAGAATTTGAATCGACTGCCAGTTCACCTGCCGACCAAGTGTGGGGTGCGCCACTGGAAAAACGCTGCAAATTAGTTCCTGAATCAGCATTTTCCGTGACATAAGTGATCGTCGGCATAGCGCCATACGCCGGGCTGTAATTTGTCAATTTATTATTTCCGACGCCCTGGGCCTCTATTGAATATTTTAATACAAGCGGCTGCTGCATATACGAAAACAAGCTGCAGCTATTGGCAAGCGTAGAGCTTGTCATACTGAAGTGATCAGGATAAAAGCGACCGGCAATAATAGTGCCGTCGCTATAATTGGGAATATCACCTGCTGCCAAATAATCATTGTCCGTCAACATTGGCATGATTCGAATACTGCCCACCTGATTCCATTGCACCCCGGAATTGACATAGGTTCCTGCTGGGGCTGCAGTTGCAAAACTTCCGGAATTGGCTAACGGGCTTAAGGTTCCACCCAGCGGATGCTCCAAGGTAGAAGCGGTTAAGGTAATTGCATCTTTTTCTGATGTGCTTTCATTGCCAAAATTAGGTGTAACCGCACCATTTGCATTACGCGATTGTACAAACACTTTAAATGGATCACCCGCTGCGACAAATCCACTCCCCGAATTGGTAGTTTGGGGTGATGGCACATTGGATAAATTAGTAATGCTGCTCACAGCTAATGTATGAGGCTTAACGACAAAAGCATTACTACTGGCAGATAGGATCAACTCAGGGTTGTTTCCCTGCGCATCAATTTTTAGGCGTCCGTGCAAAGTAACTTGACCGACATCGGAATAGTTAATGGTCATTGGCGCTTCGCCATTCGCATTAAAGGTTAAATTAACAGCACTGTATGTAACTGCAGCGGCATTATCGTTAGCCGCAATAGTTGAGCCATTTACCAAAAACGATTGAATACCATCATTAACGCAGGTTGCAGGGTTATTACAGGTAAATCCCAATCCTGCCTGGAGCGTCCGCGAAGCAACAACGGCTTCACACACCCCCGTCTTTGGATTGGTGCTGATCACTTTTGCAATTGCATTGCCATTTTCGCCAGCAATTTGTGTAGGGATAGGAATCACCGATGAGCTGTTTTGAATCCTTAATACGGTATCGACAAAGGTAATAGTCGATGTGTTGGATGCCGTTGCACTTTCAGCCTTTATCGTTAATGTGCCCGGTGTAGTCTGCTGCAAATAGCGGGTAAAACTTTGCTCACTACCCGTAAAGGTATAGGGATTTGATCCACCAACCCACAC
>CBINKF010000276.1:0-5042 GCA_966251115.1 uncultured Cellvibrio sp. | reverse complement strand
CTGCCCCAGCGCCAACAGTCATCCATGGCGGGGCTGATTATTATTTTTTCCGCCCTGGGCGGCACCAGCGGCTCCATGATTACCGGCTTTATGTTCAGCCGTTTTAGCGGCCAGACGGCGTTTTACCTGGCGCTAATACCCATGGCGATTATCCTCTTGCTGCTATGGCGCCTGCGCTTGCTAACCCTGGCCCATCAGCAAAATGCAGCGGAAAAGGAAAACAGCTAATAAGGCTGTGCTTGACTGGCGTGGGAATCCATCTGAACATGGTCTGGACTGAAGTAATAACACCGAATAACTAGATACCAAATAACTAGATACCAACTAGCATTGCGCCGGAATTCACCATGGCCAAAAATAACCAACCGCCAGTCTCCATTGCCGATATCGCCCGCCGCGCGGGCGTGGCGGAATCCACCGTATCGCGCGCGCTCAATAACAACCCCATCATCAACGCCGACACTCGCGCGCGCATCCAGGCCATAGCGCGCGAGATGAATTACAAAATCAACACCGGGGCGCGCAATTTGCGTTTGCAGCGCAGCCACGCGATTGCGCTGGTGATCAATGCCGAAGTGCGCGATGGTCAAAAATTTTCCGACCCTTTTATGATGGACATGATTGGCGCCATTGCCGATGAATTGCAGCTGCACAATTACAGCCTGTTATTTTCCAGCCCCGCCATGGCCAGCGACGACTGGCATTCACAATTACTCGGCTCGCGCCTGAGCGATGGCATTATTGTTATCGGCAGTGGTCGCAACGACACACCGCTGCGCAAATTACACGAGGCAGGCGACCCGCTGGTGGTGTGGGGAGCGCGCGCGCCCGACGCTAACTACTGCATGATCGGCAGCGATAATTATCTCGGCGGCCAGCAGGCCGCGCGCCATCTGTTGGGGCGCGGCTGCAAGCGTCTGGTGTTCCTCGGCGATATTGCCCACCCGGAAATTAACAATCGCTTTTTAGGCTATTTTGAAGCCCTGCGCGAAGCGGGTTTGGAAGCGCAGGAGCGCCACATCCAGGCCGCCTTCTCCATCGAGTCCGGCTACCAACACACGGTTGAATTACTGCAAAAAGGTTTGGATTTCGACGGTATCTTTGCCGCCAGCGACAATATCGCCATGGGTGCGATTAAAGCAATTCAGGACAAAGGTTACAGCGTCCCCAAAGATGTATCCGTAGTCGGCTTTGACGATATCCCCATGGCTCCTTTCTTCAGTCCACCGCTCACCACTATTCGCCAGGATATCCACAAAGGCGGCCAACTGCTGGTGCAAAAAATTCTGGCTCAAGTTAATGGGGAAAATGCGGATTCGGAAATGTTGCGCACGACGTTGGTGGTTAGGGAGTCGTAAATATTACGAGTGACTATTTATGATCACCGGCCACTGCCTCTGCGGCAATATCAGCTACTCCCATCCAGGCGAGCCACTATTTCAAATGGTTTGCTGTTGCGAGGATTGCCAGCGCGCCTCTGGCAGCAGCCATGTGCCAGTGGTTGGTGTAACAAAAAAAGATTTTATTGTTAAGGGCCAAACCAAAACCTACGGCAATACAGGCGGCAGTGGCAAGCAGGCGATTCGCCATTTTTGTCCGGACTGTGGCAGCCTGCTCTTTGGTACGCCCGAATCTGATCCTGAACTAGTAACTATTTACGCGGGCACAATTGATCGCGATTTTGTCTTTAATCCCACGCTTGCCATTAACACCAAAGCTAAAGCCCATTGGGAAGTGTTTGCCAACTGCATTATTCAAATTAAAGGAATGCCTAAGTGAGTGGATACCCGCACCACAACAGCCATCGTTTTATTTTAAAATTTATTCGCGGGTTCAGTTTGCTAATTGGCTGTCTGCTCAGCGCCCAAGGCTTTAGCCTGGATGCCAAAATTGTCAATCGCAGCGACTTGCATTGGCAGGGCAAACCGGGTGAAGTTCAGTTTGTGTTTATATCGGGCAACGAGCAAAGCCAGGGCGCCTACCTCTACCGAGTAAAATTCCCCAAGGGCCACAAAATCGCCCCGCATTTTCATTCCGACCAGCGCGTAATCACCCTATTAAGCGGCAGCCTTTATGTTGGCTATGGCAACCACTTTGATGAGAGCGCCATGGTGAAGCTGGAAGCTGGCGGGCTCTGGACCGAACCGGCCAGGCAAGCCCATTATGTGTGGGCCAAAGATAGCGAGGTTGAGCTACAAGTCATGGGTTATGGTCCTTCCGTTCGCACGGCGATTAGTCAATAATCAGCGTCTTTATCAAGTCCACTATTCAAGCAAAGCGCTATTAATGCAAAACCGCGCCAAGTCTATTTGATTGCACAAAAGGACGTTTTATGACACCGCAAACACTAAATCACCCCAAGGTGGATGAAGCTATTGGTAAAGCCAAAAAATGGCAAAGTGAATTTAAAGCACTGCGAGCGCTGGCCCAAGGCAGTGGCCTGGTGGAGGATTTTAAATGGGGACAACCCTGCTACACCCTGGACAATGCCAATGTGGTGTTAATCCACGGGTTTAAAGACTATTGCGCCCTGCTGTTTTTTAAAGGCGCGCTGTTGGAAGATAAACACCACCTACTGGTGCAACAAACAGAGAAGGTACAAGCGGCGCGGCAATTGCGCTTTACCAGCCTGCAACAAATTAATGATCAGGCCGCAAAAATTAGCGACTATATTAGCGCTGCCATTGCGGTGGAAAAGGCGGGACTAAAAGTCGAACTTAAAAAAACCGAGGCGTTTGAAGTCGCTGAAGAGTTTCAACGGCAACTGGATGCAGACACCAATCTGAAAGAAGCCTTTGAAGCATTAACCCCCGGCCGCCAGCGAGCTTACCTGTTGTACTTTGCCGGCGCCAAACAAGCAAAAACCCGTGCCGCGCGTGTGGAAAAATATATTCCGCGCATACTCGACGGTTTGGGCATGGATGATTAATTAACATTAGCGATGACATAATAATTATGAATCAGGATTATCAATACAAAACCCGCCACGTTGAAAAAGACCCAGCACAGGAATTTCGCTTTGGCGAGGGCAGAATCAGTGCCTATTTATCCCTCACCCTGGGCCTGCTCAGCTTAATGGCCGTATTTGCCTATCTGTACCCCTCTTACTTAACCACAATGGAATTGCGCAAAGCTTACGACGCCAGGCAATTGCAGTTAGTGCTTAAGTACGCCATGTATTTTTCGCTGTTTTTTGGGGTGATTGCACTTTTTTTAAACCGAGCAAAACATAAAATGCCCGCAATACTGGGTATCGGCCTTACCCTGCTAGGCTTTGCGCTCGGCGGCTATCAAATTCCCGTGGGGACGGTAGAGCCACGCGAACTTTCCCTGGGAGTTGATTGGCTGATCCTCGCCTTTTTAGCGTCAGCCTTTGTATTTATGGCGCTGGAAAAATTAATCCCCATGCACAAGGAGCAATTAATTTTGCGCCCGGAGTGGGATGTGGATTTATTTTACTTTTGCTTTAACCACCTGGCGATTTCCGCCATTTTAATTTTCGCCAACTATCACGCCAGCCATTTTAGCTGGGCACTAAGCCCCGGCTTACAAGCCGCCGTGCAATCGCTGCCGGTGTTGATTCAAGTGGCACTGATTATTGTGTGCGCCGATTTTGTACTCTATTGGGAGCACAGGATGTATCACGAGGTACATGCTCTCTGGCCGATTCACGCGGTACACCACTCGATTGAAAACCTCGATTGGCTGGCGGGTTCACGCGGGCATTTTATTCAAGTGTTTTCCGAGCGAGCAACGGTCATGATCCCGCTGTATTTATTGGGAGCAGACCAGCAGGCACTGAATATCTACGTTGCCTTTGCCGCACTCCAGGCCATATTAATTCACTGCAATGTTTCCATTCCCTTTGGCCCACTTAAATATATTTTTGTCACGCCACAATTTCACCACTGGCATCACAGCTCGGAAAAGCCCGCGATAGATACCAACTACTCGGCGCATACCGTTATTTTTGACCGTTTATTCGGCACCTACCATTTCCCCAAAGCCCATTGGCCGGCGGAATATGGCACCACCGTGCGCTTGCCGCGTTCCGTCATTGGCCAGCTGTTATATCCATTTAAAGCCAATGCCAAACGCATTAAAAAGAAACTTACTTAGCCCGCCCCCAGTTACACGAAGCCCCAACAACTAAAGAGAAGTGCTAAATGCTGATTCAATGCCACTGCGGCAATATTCAACTCGACGCCGAGCTGCCTGCTGAAGTCACTATTTGCAACTGCTCGATTTGCAGCCGTTATCAGGCGCTCTGGGGCTACTATCAACCCGAACAGGTGCAAATTCGAGTAGGTGATAAAGGTGAAGACTTTTATATTTGGGGCGATAGATTATTGGAGTTTGTGCACTGCAAAAACTGTGGCTGTGTCACCCACTATCGCACGGTGAAGGGGCTGGAAGATCCGACCATAGCAATCAATTTTCGGATGAGCCAGGATGAGCGCATCGCCAAATTACCCGTCCGCTATTTTAATGGCAAGGAACTTAACTAACCTTGTATTCTCCCTTAAAAGGCACAAATTCAAACAATAACTGCAATTTAATTAAGTCAAAAAAAGCCCGGCATACGCCGGGCCCAAGACGGGATCGAAAATGGGCATCCATTCCCTGCCATGAAGACAAGTCCAATTCAAGCTGTTAAAAGTGAGCGCGAACGCCCAGGCTGTAGCGCGGGCCGTTTTCGTACAGGCCAACAGCAACGCCGTCGTCAGTGCGCATATGGATGATTTCGTTGGTCAGGTTAACTGCCGAGAAATACACAGTGACATTGTCGGTCACTGCCCAGTTGGCGGTGGCGTCCCACTGGTCGTAGGCTTCGGTTACCAGCTGTGAACCTGAGGTCAGGCCACCGTAGGCTTCGGAGCGATAGTTGTAGGACAAGCGCACACTGAACTGATCGTCCTCGTAATAAACCGAGGCGTTCATCTGGTCTTCCGAGTTGCCAGGCAACTTGAGTTTTTGACCGCCATCGAGCGCGGGCACTTCGGCATTGGTGTAGGTGTAGTTAGCCACTACGCCGAAGCCCA
>CBINKF010000275.1:0-5046 GCA_966251115.1 uncultured Cellvibrio sp. | reverse complement strand
ACATTACCATGGTGTTGTTTATCGCTATCAATGTGACGGTTGAGTTGGCAATTATCAAGGCGCTCTCCAGCTTCTTTGCCTTCAGTTTTTTCTTTGCTGAACCCTATGGGTCGATCATGGTTCATCATGATGAAGATCTCTACACTATTCTGCTGTTCCTTATGACCTCAGTGCTGGTGGGTTATATGGCGACCCAGCACAAGCACAACCAGCAAAAAATTCGCGTGCGCGATTTAATGACCGATATGGAGCTGGATCTGCTGGAAAAATTACCCAAGGCGTTAAACACTCAGGAGGTAATCGGGTCATTCGAATCTGCCCTCACCCCCTGGCAGGAGCACTGTGTGCTTATCACCCAGGATCGCCCCTGGCCTGCGCACTCGATACTTAGCAACCTGGATGACGAGCAAAAGCGCTCTTTGCTGCAGCTGTTTAACATCAATCTCACACCGGTAAATCTTGAGTTGATCGCCAAGTATGAACGGGAAAATAAAATTTATTTTTTACATAACTCCCGTCAAATTGTCGGCCTGCTCAAAATAGCCATCGGCGATATTCAATATCTCCCCAAGGATATTTTCGTGCTGCTACTGCATCAGGTGAATATTTCCCTGGAGCGTACCCGCTTGGCGGCTGAGTTGGAAAAGGAAAAAATCGCCAAAGAAAATGAACTTTTGCGGTCGGCACTGTTGTCCTCTGTATCGCATGATTTTCGCACACCACTTACCACCATGATTGGCGCCACCTCCACCGTATTGGAGTTGGGTGAGCAATTGTCCCAGCCCCAGGTGCACGAGTTGCTACATACGGTGCTGGATGAGGCGCAGAGGCTCAATCGCTACACCCAAAATCTGCTGGATATGACGCGGTTGGGGTTTGGCCAGCTGCGCCTGGAGCGAACCTGGGTAAGTATTGAAGAGGTGCTGAGCGCAACAAAAAAGCGTTTAAAGCCGCTGCTCACCCAGCATGAGCTGGCACTGGAAATTTCGTCCAGTCTGCCTTTGCTCTACGTGCATTCCGCCTTGCTGGAACAAGCCATTTTTAATGTTGTCGATAATGCCATCAAGTTCGCACCACCCCATACGCCAATTCGCGTCAACTGCTATAAGGCCAAGCAAAAGATTCGTATTGATGTCTGTGACCAGGGGCCCGGAATTCCGCCCGAGGAGCGGGAAAAAGTATTTGAGCGCTTTCACACCGCGGAAAAAGGTGATCGCCGAAAGTCCGGCAGCGGCCTGGGGTTAACTATTTGTCGCGGCATGATAGCGGCCCATGGCGGCAGCGTTTCGATTGAGGATAACCCGTTTTCTGGACCCCAGGCGAAAACACCCGGCTGCTGTGTCCGAATTGTGCTGCCGCTGGAAAAACAGAATGAGAAAGCCGAGGCCAATAAGGCTGGGTAATTTTTAACGCGCTATTGCCAATTTGCGCCAATCCAAATTGCTACACTGGCGCATCTGATAAGGGAAAAGCTTATGCACAAAATTTTGATTATTGATGATGAGCCTCAAATCCGCCGCTTCTTGCATATTGGTCTAAGCGCTCAGGGGAACTCCATTGTTGAGGCCGAAACCGGCAGGCAAGGTTTAGCCTTCGCCGCTGATGAAACGCCAGACCTGATTATTCTCGATTTAGGCTTGCCCGATCTGGATGGCATGGTGGTGCTTAAGAAGCTGCGCGATTTCTACCATTCGCCAATTATTATTCTCTCGGTGCGCAACCGCGAAACCGAAATCGTGCAGGCACTAGATGCAGGTGCTAACGATTATGTGGTTAAGCCCTTTGGCATTCAGGAGCTGATGGCGCGTATCCGCGGTCTGATCAAGGCCTTTGGGCCAAGTGTCGAAACAGTAAAAGAGTTTAGTGATGAGCGTATTCACATCGATCTGCAGGAGCGCAAACTGAGTGTCGATGGCGAGACGGTAAAGCTTTCACGCAAAGAGTTTGAGCTGCTCAAACGCTTAATTAACAACGCCGGTCGACTGGTGACTCAGCAACAATTGCTGCGTGAAATTTGGGGGGGAACCCACGTTGAAGATACCCATTATTTGCGTATTTTTATTGCGCGCCTGCGCACCAAGCTCGGCGATGACCCCTCTAATCCCCGCTATATAGAAACCGAGCCAGGCGTTGGTTACCGGTTTTTACCCACCAACGATTAGCCTAGCGGCAGATAACCCTAGCGACAGATAACCCCCAAACTTTCGGTGAGGCCACTGTTGGCCTCGCTAAAACACCCTCCTTTGTTGTCAACAAATTGCGCTCCCAAAATCATATTATTGATGCAGGAGGCGTCGTTTACCAACAAGCCCAAGCCACCGGAGCCGGAAATTACCAGGCTACTAAAAGTATTGCCCATGGCCGCTTTGGAGGGATCTGCATCCACCTGTGCAATGAAAATACCGTGCTGGGCATTGTTGCGAATATGCAAATTGGTAAACGAATTATCAACAGAATCACGCATAAATATACCGACACTGCGGTTGCCACTAATAGTCACGTTAAAAAACTTGTTGTTATTGAAATGAATATCGGTGGAAATACCCGCTGCCATATTGTTGTAAAGATTAATTCCGCTGAAGGTGCTGTCCTCGGTTTCGTATCCGGCCAGTCCATCAAACTGATTGTCATAGGATGTGTAATCGGTAATTGATAGGTTACGACTGCCCAATTCTGTTACCAACCCGCCTGACTTGGCTGCGTAAACAGTGACTGATTCCACTTTGCAGAGATTGCAGCGGCGAATGGAAACACCGTTATTGCGCAGCGGAAATTCTGCACTGCAATTGCCGCCCATGCACTCGCTTTGCTGGTTTACGCGGTTGCCGTCAATCATTAACCTGGCAATTTCGACATGCTTTACTGTGTGGCTAGGCAGATTTTCTTTGCTGCCCATAATAATCACCGGTGAATTGGCGTTGTCTGCAAGACGCAATAGCGTTGAGGGGCCCTCACCTTCCAAACGAATATTGTTGCGTTCTAAAAGAATGGGTTTGTGGCAGAGGTATAGCCCGGATTCAAGATGCACTTCGCCACCTCGTTCCGGTAGGGCATCTATAGCATTCTGAATAGTTTGGCAGTCTTTTTCGACGCTAAGCAGTAGCGCGGCGCGCGCCTGGTTATGTGCTATTCCGGCACAGATACACAACAGGCCAATCCATGGGAAGGCGATAATTTTTATCGCTTTCATAAAGCCCCCCACTACAAAAATCAGGATTCTTGTTTAGAGCCTAGCTTGCTATAGGCGCTTTGGGAGGCGATATGGTAAAAAAATCTAATTGTTGATTTTTAGCACTCAACTAACCATAAATGACGAGCAAATAACGATCAGCTTAGTGCTTTTAGCGCTTAATTATCAGAATTTGGTTGAGATTGGTTTGGTGGAGATTGATTTGGTAAGAGCGGGTTGCAATTTTTTAGCGTTACCTGGCCCTGTAATAAATTGCCTTTGGCGTATTCAGAAAAATAGCACTCCTTTTTTACGGGATCGTAATTTTCCACCCAGAGGTTGTCGTCCTTCCAGGTTGCCTGGATGTGGATGAGCCCTTCCTTGATGTTAATAGTCATAACCCCGCCCAGGTTTTTTACAAAATATTGCTGGTAGCGAAAGGTGTACATACTCCAGCCGATGAGTACGACTATCAGGGCACCTACAATGCCGTATTTCATCTTGAAGTAGCGGCTTATGCCCCAAGCGACAAATACACCAACGGAAAGTACACAAAACCAATATAGATACGTAATCATAATGAGCGTTCCTTTGAGTTATGGGCTTTGCCTTATCATAGGGATGAGCCTACCAAAAACAAAGGGCTCCGAAGAGCCCTTGTACAATTAACCTCTTTTGCTCCATCGAGCTGCAGCTAACAAGCCTAACAGCGCCAGGATTAAACTGCCGGAGCTGCCGCTGCCACCGCTGTCCTTTTTATTAACCAGCTTATTGGGCGTCGGGCTAAGCCCGTCGGCTGTTCCGGGGTTTGCGTCCAGTACCACAACACCGGTAACCATAACGAAATTGTCACCCGTCAAAGTGACATTTTGGCTGTAGTCGTTATAGCTATAGTTGCGCAGAGGAATACTGGCGAAAGGTGAACCCATATTAAAACGATTTACCGCCTGGATGGCATCGACGACGTCCATGCCGCTAATGACTTGGCCAAACACGGTAAAGGCACCATGGTCCTTCGAGTCCAGTTGCGTACTGTTATCTGTGGTGTTGATAAACCATTCACTCGTAGCGCTATCAAGCAAGTAGACGAACTTGTTGGTTTGACTATCGGCGTAGCCGATCTTGGCCATGGTGATAGTGCCCCGCACATTGGAATACAGGGGCTCATTGGTAATCGCATCGCCTCTGTCGATGGAGCTTGGCGGCAAGCTGCCATCGTAAGAATAGCCGCCACCCTGAATAATAAAATCATCTACGGTTCGATGAATTATGGTGTTGTTATAAGCACCCGAGTTCACATAGCCGAGAAAATTTTGCACCGTGATGGGTGTGGTTTTATCAAACAGGTTAACCACTATATCGCCCATAACGGTTTGGATTTGCACTGTTGTAGCCTGAGAAAGGGACGCCCCGAAAACACCCGAAGCCAGGCTTAACCAAGCCAGGGCTTTTTTGACCGACACGTGGGGCTGGGAAAAAATCGACATCTTATCTACTACCTCTGTAGTCTGTTTTATTGAAATCAGGGCGCCATCTTAACGGGTAATCGCCAGTTACAACACCCAAGTGGATGTAGGAATTTGTAACTTGGCCAATCTTTAGCAATTAGCTGCCACTGACTTTTAACCAATGGCCATTGTCCTGCAAGGCCACCTCGAAGCGCGCCCATTGGCGGAACTCTGTGCGCAGGCAAATGCCCGTAGCATAGGCCCCTGCCCCGGCAACCACCTTAAATATCACCTTGTCTTTTGTGGGTGTTGGGCTTTCGGCGGCATCTATGACTTGGCGAACGCTCCATAGGTTCCCCAGTTTGCCATTGGAGTAATAGCAGCCCACTCGAATCTGCGCTGGATGGGTACTGGTTTTTTCTGCGTGCA
>CBINKF010000274.1:0-5059 GCA_966251115.1 uncultured Cellvibrio sp. | reverse complement strand
GCACATCCCTGTGCCGCACTATTAATCCGACAATATTCATCGCCGGATTAATAATAAAACCTCAGACCAAGACATGCGCCAGCAAAACCAACAAAAAAGCCAGGCAAACCTGCCTGGCTTTTTGTTTTAATGCGACAAAGACACTTAAACGAGCTTGCTAATCACTTGCTGTTAGTTAACAGCTTATTTTGAGCCTCGACTTTAGCTATATCTGACTTGATATGCTTGTACGCAAAGACACCAACATAGGTGAGCATCACGCAAGTCAGTACAACAATGATAAGGCTCAGGATGACAATTTCATCAAGATACATGGCGCTTCTCCACTCCATTCCAGACACTTTCAGTGTATGCCTGCAAAGCCTGGTCACTTTGACGGAGATCAAAAGGAGGAGAGATTAAAGCTCGTTATCGCAAGCGCCAGTCAACGCTAATTTGACTCTTGATTCAATTGCGCCATCAGGGGTTTAAGTGTGGTTTCCCACACTTGTTGATTAACGTCACCTATATGCTTGTAACGGATGACTCCCTGCTTATCAACCACGTAGGTTTCCGGCGCGCCATAGACGCCTAAATCTATTCCCAGATGGCCGTCCGCATCCACCAGACTAAAAATATAAGGGTTGTGCAATTTGGCGAGCCAGGCTTCAGCATCTGCATCATTATCTTTGTAATTGACGCCGTAGATAGCAACACCGGCGCGTTTAAGGGTTACTAAAAACTCATGCTCCTGACGGCAGGTAATGCACCAGGTCGCCCACACGTTTAGCAAACTCACCCTGCCCTTCAATACACTCTGGTCGGCGTGAGTCAGCCCCTTGGGATTCTCCTCTGCTGCCAACACCGGCAAATCAAAGTTGGGCACTGGTTTGTTAAGCAGGGCTGAGGGCATGTAATTCGGGTCCAGCGAAAGCCCTCGCCAGAACAGCAGCGCCAGCACCACAAAGAGAATCAGCGGAATAAACAAGAGCGCGCGTTGACGATTCATTAATTATTTGGCTCCGCCAGCAAGTTGGATATATCAGAAGCCTGCTCGTTGTTTTGCACCAGGGGTTTACGTTTGCGATAGCGTTTATCGGTAACTGCCAGCAATGCCCCCAGCGCCATCATCAGCGCACCCAGCCAAATCCAGCGGACAAAAGGCTTGAGATGGACGCGCATAGCCCAGGCGTTTTCACTCACCGGCTCGCCCATGGCGACATAGAGGTCGCGCAGCAAGCCTGGGTCCAGGGCCACCTCGGTCATAACGCGCCCGGTCGCTTGGTAACGGCGTTTTTGCGGGCGCATTTCCTTCAAAAACTGACCATTTTTTTCCACGCGAATTTGTGCTTCATCGGCGCTGTAGTTGGGGCCATTCACCTTGTTTAATTGCTCCAGGGTAAATTGGTAATTGCCCACATTAACAGCCTGCCCCAGCTCCATGCGCAAATCGCGCTGATCACTATAAAGACTGGTAAAACAAATACCCATCAAGGTAACGGCTACGCCGGTATGAGCCACAAGCATTGCGTAATAGCTTAAGGATAACTTGGCCAATCCAGCGGATAGAGAATCGCTGTTACGCAGACGATAAATCAGATCTGCCAATAGCGAGGTGGTAATCCAAAGGGCAATAAAGCCGGCCAATGCAGCTCCCCAATGGTATTTTCCATGTTGGGTCAACGGCAGCAACAGCCCGCCAACCAAACTGATTATCCAGGGTTTAAATAACAATTTAACCAAATCGGCTGGCGAGGTTTTTTTCCAATTGGCCAGCGGCCCCAAGGCCATTAACAAACACAACAGGCCCATCAATGGCAGAAAGAAAACATTAAAGAAAGGAGGACCTACCGAAATTTTCCCCAAATGCAATGCATCGGCAATTAGCGGATAGAGAGTTCCAAGAAGAACCACCAGCATGACAATGGATAGCAAAATATTGTTGGCTAGCAAAAGGGTCTCGCGCGATAGCCAGTTAAAGCCCACAGCGCTTTTGACAACAGGAGCGCGCAGTGCGTAAAGCACCAGCGAACCACCGACCACAACAAATAAAAAGCCGAGCACAAACACGCCGCGCTCCGGATCATTGGCAAACGCATGAACCGAGGTTAAAACCCCCGAGCGCACCAAAAAAGTCCCCAGAAGGCTTAGTGAAAAAGTAAAAATCGCCAGCAAAATAGTCCAGCTTTTAAACAGCCCGCGCTTTTCAGTCACTGCCAGTGAGTGGATTAAAGCTGTGCCGATTAACCAGGGCATAAACGAGGCGTTTTCTACCGGGTCCCAAAACCACCAGCCGCCCCAACCCAGTTCGTAATAAGCCCACCAACTACCCAGGGCAATACCTACCGACAGGAAGCCCCAGGCCATAGTCGCCCAGGGGCGCGACCAGCGGGCCCAGGCGCTATCCAGGCGACCGGCCAAAAGCGCGGCTATGGCAAAAGCAAAAGCCACACTAAAGCCCACATAGCCCATATAAAGCACGGGCGGATGGATGATCAAACCTATGTCTTGCAACAAGGGGTTGAGGTCGGCGCCTTCGCTGGGTGGCAAGGGCAACAGGCGTGCGAAAGGATTTGAGGTAAGCAGGATAAACGACAGAAACCCGCAGGCAACAAATCCCAAGACTGCCAGCACTCTGGCCTGCATATCCAAAGGTAGGGAGCGACTGAAACTGGCCACCGCCAAAGTCCAGCCCGAGAGCATAAAGATCCACAGCAACAGCGAGCCTTCGTGACCACCCCAAACGGCGCTGATTTTGTAATACACCGGCAGCAGCGAATTGGAGGTGTCCGCCACGTACTTCACCGAAAAGTCATCTTGCACAAAGCTGTACATCAAACTAAAAAATGCGCAGGCGACAAACACAAACAGCGCCGTGGCGAAGGAGCGCGCCGAATGCATGAGTACCAGGTTATTGCGCTGCACGCCGACCAACGGAACCAAAAACAGCGCCAGGCTAAAGCAAAAGGCGAGTATCAGTGAAAAATGGCCCAGCTCGGGGGCCATGTTGGTAAAACTAAGACCCATAATTTATACCCTTACATGACTCCTGGTGTTTAACAGTTTCTTTCATGGAGTCTGCGACTTCGGGCGGCACATAATTTTCGTCGTGCTTGGCGAGTACCTCGCTGGCATTCAGCTCGCCGCTATCAGTCACTATGCCGTTAATAACCGCCGCTTCACCCTCGGCAAACAAGTCGGGGAGAATGCCATTAAAGTTAACCCTGACGTTGGATGCACCGTCGGTAATGACAAAGTGGATCTCCAGGTTTTGGCTGGAGCGAACTACACTGCCCGGCTTTACACAGCCACCCGCGCGAATACGGGTATTGTGGGGAACCTCGCCTGCGGCAATTTTGCTGGGGGGATAAAACAGATTGATATTTTCGCGCAGCGCATAGGCGATCAGGCCAACCGCAACTGAAGAGAACACCACTATAAAGGCCACTATCATTAACCGTTGTCTGCGAAGCGGATGCATCTAACTTAATACCTCGAATAAAGCAGCCAAGCCAGTTACCTTGAATAAAACAGCTCAGCTGGATAACTTAAAAAGCTCAGCCGGCAACTTTAAAAAAAGCGCCGCTAGCTAAAAAAACGCACTAATTCTACTGTTGCTGCTGCGCCAGTGTTTGCAATTTGCGCTGCTGCTTAAAAAACGCCCGCGCGTCCAGTAGCGGAGCAGCCAATAAATAACCAATAGCGACCAGGGTTATAGCGTAAGCCGCCCAGACATAGGGGCCATGGCCATGCATATGGATAAAATCTTGTAAGTTTTCAAACTGAAATTTCATAGTTGTCACCGGGGCTTACTTGGAGTTTGCGACTAAATCCGCAACCCATTGGGTGCGACTTTCACGACGCAGGATTTCCACGCGGGTGTAGAGCAACAAAACCAGGGCATAGAGCGCATAAAAACCAATAACCATAACCAAGAGCGGGTACAACATCGACGGATCTATAGTGGACTTGCCAATAAACTTGATACTGGCGGGCTGATGCAAGGTGTACCACCAGTCAACTGATTTATAGATGATCGGAATATTGACCGTACCAACCAGCGCCAGTACTGCACCGGCTTTATCCGCCGCGTCGCGCGACTGAAAGGCCTGCTGCAGCGCAATCATCCCCAGATACAGGAAAAACAATATCAGCATAGAGGTAATGCGCGCATCCCACTCCCACCAGGTGCCCCAAGTGGGCTTGCCCCAGATAGAACCAGTAACCAGAGAGACAAATGTGAGAATGGCTCCTATGGGCGCCGCAGAGCGCATCACCATAAACGGCAGCTTCATTTTCCAGATCAGGCCTATAGCGCCGGAGATGGCCATAATGTAGTAGCCAGCCAGGGCTAAAAACGCGGCGGGAACATGGATATAAATAATGCGGTAGCTATTGCCCTGACGAAAATCCGCCGGCGCAAAGGCCAGCCCCCAAACGCATCCCACTACCAGTAAGCCCAGGCTGAGCAACGCCAACCAGGGTAACCAGGGGGTTGTTTTCTCGTAAAACCAGCGGGGCGAGCCCAACCGGTGAAACCACTGCCATCCCATAAACTGTCTCTCGCTGTAGTTTTATCGTCTTGGTAGTTTTATCGTCTTTTCTCTGTCGCTCTGGGGCTAATCTCTGTCGCTTTGGCTTTAGGTACTCGCAGACGAGCGCTCACTGGTTGGCAATTTTAAGCGCACCTGCAGCCGCCAGGGGAGCCAATACCAGCGCCAGCGCCAGGAACGCCCCTAAGACCGCCATTTGCATCTGAAGTGCCGCGCCCGCTACTGCCGCCTGCACTGCACTGGCGCCAAAAATAAGCACTGGAATATACAGTGGCATAACAATCAGCGATAACAGCAACCCACCTTTGCGCAGCGACACCGTCAAAGCGGCGCCAACAGCGCCAATTAAACTCATGGCAGCTGTACCCAGCGCCAGGCTCAGTAGCAGACTGGAATAGCCGCCAGTAGGCAGATTCAACATTAAACCCAGTGCCGGTGCCATTAATGTAATCGGTAATCCGGTAGTCAACCAATGCACCGCCACCTTGGCCAACACCACAAAATAGAGCGGGTGCGGGCTGATGAGC
>CBINKF010000273.1:0-5077 GCA_966251115.1 uncultured Cellvibrio sp. | reverse complement strand
TCGAAGAAGCGCCATCGTCTAAAGCTGTACCGACTGCTGCTCCTCCGCGCGCACCCATTGCCAATCCACCTCCCAAGGGCCCTGCGGCTCCTGAGGCTCCAGATTAGTCAGCGTGGAGTCAGCAGTCAGACTGGAGCTGCTGGAAGAAGACTCGACTGCAGAATCGGCCGCTAGCGCTGTGTCACCGACTTCATCCTGAGGAGAATAGTTAGCCAAGGGGATGGGTTCACCCTGAGCCACCGGGTGATAGCGGCCAATCAGCACCGCATCGGCCCTGTAGGTTTGCGAGACGCGCTCAATTTCCGCCAGATTGAATTGCCATAACTTGTCGGCCGGTGCGCCCAGTGCTGCATCCACAGTGGGCACCACCAGGGGTACTCCGCGGTAGGCTGCCGCTTTGCGCAGGCTGTCAAGATGTTCCGGGGTTGTATCCACCCGCACGCCATTGGCATCTTCCACCACTAACCAAACCAGCACCTTGGGACGCTGGGCGGGCCACAGGGGCAAGTGGGCCTCACGCAGCAGTTGCTGTATCGCCTCCTGGGAATACTTAAGTTGCACCTCCATGGCGGGGAAACTTTTGTCCCCCTCTTGGATCTGCTCGCTGGTGGCGTTATAGCTGAACCCGTAGAGGAAGTTTTGTGCGCTGTCTGCAGCCTGCTGTACCTCGGGGTTTGCCAGGGCACTGGCCTGACCGGACACGCGCACTACTACCTCCCCCAAGGTCGCACGCGCCGCGCGATTGCGCTCGGACTCACTCTGGTTTTTTACCAGCGCTTTGGCGCTGTACACATCCAGTGTTTGCCCCGCCCACAGAGGCTGAGCTGCCAGAGGCGAAAACAATAAAATGAGGGCCACCAAGTACCCGGTTTTAATCTGCTGAATCATAGCTCTCAAGCTGATCCCCTATGTCTCTATGGCAGCCAACCCGTATAAATACCGAGTTGGGCAGTGTAAAAGCTCGGCATTGTAACAGGCTTAATCTTTGAATCGGCAGGGTAAATTGGCATTCGCCCGGCCATCCTCAGCAATTTGCGAACACTTCCCAACCAGGGGTCTGCAAGCTCCCCAGAAGCTGGTAGAATGGCCGCCTTTTAAAATTCCCACCGACTTTACCAAGCTGTGAGCCAATCCATGAGCGAAAACCAAAACCCCACCCCCTCTCTTAGCTACAAAGATGCCGGCGTTGATATAGATGCGGGCGATGCCCTGGTAGAGCGCATTAAAGGTGTAGCCAAGCGCACCCGCCGTCCCGAGGTAATGGCCGGGCTGGGCGGCTTCGCAGCCCTGTGTGAAATCCCGGAAGGTTATCGCCAACCGGTATTGGTCTCGGGCACCGACGGTGTGGGCACTAAGTTGCGCCTGGCCATGAACTTGCAAAAACACGACACCATTGGTATCGACCTGGTAGCCATGTGCGTTAACGATCTGGTCGTTACTGGCGCCGAACCTCTGTTTTTCCTCGATTATTATGCTACTGGCAAACTCAACGTAGATGTAGCCGCCGCTGTGGTAGCCGGTATTGGCGATGGCTGCGAGCAGGCCGGTTGCTCGCTGGTGGGTGGTGAAACCGCCGAAATGCCCGGTATGTACGAAGGCGAAGACTATGACCTGGCCGGTTTCTGCGTAGGCGTAGCAGAAAAATCTGAAATTATTGATGGCAGCAAAGTTAAGGAAGGCGATGTGCTGCTGGCGATTCCGTCAAGCGGCCCCCACTCCAACGGCTACTCGTTGATTCGCAAAATTATTGAAGTCAGTAAAGTTGACCTCAACCAGGATTGCGGCGGTCGCCCCTTGTCCGACGCGCTGATGGAACCCACCCGCATTTATGTAAAAACCCTGCTCAAATTAATCAAAGACTCCCAGGTAAACGCCCTGGCGCACATCACTGGCGGCGGCCTGACCGAGAATATTCCGCGCGTTATCCCGGAAAACTGCAAGGCGGTTATTGATACCCAATCCTGGACTTTCCCGCCGGTATTCCAATGGCTGCAACAAGCGGGCAATGTGCAAATACGCGAAATGTACCGCACCTTCAACTGCGGCGTGGGCATGGTAATTGCGGTTCCCGCCAACGCAAAAGACCAGGCACTGCAACTGCTTAAAAGCCTGGGCGAGCAAGCTTTTGTTATTGGCCATATCGCCAAGGCTGATGGCGAAGAGCACCAGGTCGAGCTGCAAGGGCTGTAATTCATGCGTGAGGTAAAATCACCGACCGAACAGCAAGCACTGCGCGTAGTGGTGTTGATTTCCGGCAGCGGCAGCAACCTGCAGGCGCTTATCGATCAACGCCTTGCCGGCGACCTTCCCATAGAGATAGTTGCGGTTATTAGCAATCGCCCCGAGGTACAGGGCCTGGTTCGCGCGGCCAAAGCGGGTATTCCAACACTGGTGCTGGACCACAAAGGCTTCGCCAACCGCGAAGCCTTTGACACAGCGCTTATGGATGCCATAGATGCCTATACACCCGGATTGGTGGTGCTCGCGGGCTTTATGCGCATTCTGACGCCAGAATTTACCCAGCACTACCTGGGGCGCATGCTTAATATCCACCCCTCCCTACTGCCCAAGTTCCAGGGGTTGCACACGCATGAGCGCGCTATAGAAGCGGGCGAGAGCCATCACGGGGTAACTGTCCATTTTGTGACGGCAGAACTGGACGGCGGGCCAGCTGTTGTTCAGGCTCGAGTTCCCATACTTACCGGTGATGATGCCGGACTACTCGCCAAGCGGGTCCAGCGCCAGGAACATGTTGTTTATCCCCTGGCAGTCAAATGGTTTGCCGAGGGCAAGCTGGAAATGCGCGATGGCAAAAGCTGGCTGGACGGCCAGGCCTTGCCGGCATCAGGCTTCCAAATTGATGCTCCAGAAAAATAAATAGGATGGTTTATGACTTGTTTTCACCGGTTATTGTTGGTTGTTACGCTGTTGTTGTGTCCCTTGGTTAATGCGCAAACTGCTCCCAAGGTTTTTGAGAACCAATATAAAACCAAGCTCTACGGCTTTAACATTCTGGTCACCAACAAGCTCACCCAAGTTGGCGAAAACAAGTATTCGCTACTGTTCCGCTTTGATTCCATGCTGGGCTATATCGCCGAGACCAGCGAACTCAATTGGGATGCCAAACAGGCCCAGGTAATCCCCGAGCACTACACCTACAAGCGCCGCGGCCTGGGGAAAAACCGCGATGCCGATTTGCAATTTGACTGGTCTAAAAAATCCGTCATCAACAATGTGGAAAAAACCACCTGGACTATGGATATCAAACAAAAGGTTCAGGATAAACTCAGCTATCAATTGCAGCTGCAACAGGATTTCCTGCGCGGCAAAGACAAAATTACATACCAGATTGCCGACGGCGGCCTATTAAAGGAATATCAGTTTTCCAAGGTGGGCGAAGAAGTGCTGGATACCCCACTCGGCAAAGTCGACACCATTAAAGTTGAACGCAGTCGTAAAAACGACAAACGCATTACCTATGCTTGGCTGGCTAAAGATTGGGATTACATGCTGGTAAGGTTGCAGCAACAGGAGAATGGCGACGCCTACACCCTGGATATCACCAAAGCCAGTCTCGACGGCAAACCCATAACTCACTTTTAATGACCATTTGAACGGTCGTGCGCGCATCTTTCGGGATGCTTAAACTCACCACAAACAGCAAGGTTTATTATGAACATCTCCGACAATTGCGTAGCCAGTTTTCACTACACGCTCACTGACAGCTCCGGCAAGGTACTCGACTCCTCGGACGGCCAGGAACCACTGTCCTACCTGCACGGTGCCAGCAATATTATTCCCGGCCTCGAAGAAGCGCTGCTCGGCAAGACCGTCGGCGACAAACTCCAGGTTGCCGTTCCCGCAGCCCAAGCTTACGGCGTACACAATCAAGAGCTAATTCAGGAACTGCCCTCCTCCATGTTTTCCGGCATAGAGCAAATTGAAGTGGGCATGGAGTTCCACGCCGAAACCGAACACGGCCTGCAAGTCGTTACCGTAACCAAAGTTGAAGGCGATCAAATTACTATTGATGGCAACCACCCACTGGCTGGTGTAGATTTGAACTTCGATGTGGAAATTACTGAAGTGCGCCCCGCAACCGAAGAAGAAATCAACCACGGCCATGCACACGGCGCCGGCGGACATCACCATCATTAATAGTCTGCACTAAATGGTGCCGCTGAATTATCGGCGGCATCATCAATACCTTCAAACTCCCTCAGTAGCACTCTTAGCGCGCCGTAGTGCAATTTCAGTTGATCAAAGCGAATCGAATATTACTGAAAATAAAAAGGCCGGCTAATATCACCGACCTCTTTTCGGGCAAGCCACAAGTGGCTAATTAAAAACTCCAATCCATCATCAGCCAGAGTTTTTGAGTATCTTTGACCGAGGCGACATCACCCATAGAATAATTGGCGTACTTTAAGGTCCAAACTGCAGCACCAAACTTGCGCGTCGCACTCAGATCCACCTCACTGCCGTAGTCAAGGCTGGATTCATCCGAATCGAATTTGTGGTAGCTCAATAACAAATCTGCACCTGCCAATTTGGTGCCCAGATTCAAATATTTATCTTGCAAACCCACCGCCGGAGTATTTAAAAATTTGTCCGTCCAACCTTGAAACGCGTGTAGCGTTGCCAGGGGAGTGGCAAAGCCATAGGCGCCGCCATCGGACCCCAACACCTCGTAGCCAAGTGTGGCTTTAACGCCCGAGAACGTCAGCATACCCTCAGCCAACAGATAGTCTGCATCAAACGCCTCATTGGCACCGGCATTGGTTTGCTTGGCGTATTCAAGGTTGTAGGAAAACATGGTATCTGCCGCACTCTGCCAGCGAACCCCATAAGTATCACTGGACAAAGCCGGCGCCGTATCGTTATCCAACAAATAAGCGTAGCCAATTAACTTGCCCGCACTAAAGCCGGTATAGCTTACATTGAGGATATGGCTATTCATTTCGTGATCCGGTTGCGCAACAGGATCACCAAAAATGCGGTTTACATTTTTAATGTAGGCATAGGTGAAATTGGTGTAGCGAATGGATTTATTGGTATAGGAAAACCCGTCATAGGT
>CBINKF010000272.1:0-5077 GCA_966251115.1 uncultured Cellvibrio sp. | reverse complement strand
GCCCAGCTGTACAGTAACGCCGCCATATTGGCAGGTTTCACCGGCAGCCACAGTTACCATATTGGTCAGGCTGGTTTTGCCATCGGTACCGGCAGCACCTGCGGCGCCGTCTTTACCGTCGTCACCGCCACAGCCAGCTAAGGTCAGGCTGGCAATCACGCTGCTCAGCAATAATTTCCGTGTTGAAATCCGTGTTGAAAGAAGCATTGGATAATCCTCGCGTTTTTAAAAAAGGTGAATTAACGCGACGAATCCTAGGTAGGCTGTGTGACACTTGGGTCACAGAATTGTGAAACTTTTATTGAGGATTTTTGACAGTAAATTCAACCGCTTATAGCAAGTCGAAATAATCGCCCACTCGCTGATGGCAGCTGAAGCCATATTTTGGAAGCGGCTTCTGGAATGCTTCCCAAAGCTGTAACCTCGGTTTGCTAGGCTTCGCGGCCGCGCCAAACCGGGCATCCCAAAACTATGATTTATACGTCAATATTGACCTCTAATTCATCATGGTGATTCATAAACGAGCACACACAATATGTAGTAATAATATTTGGCACCAAATATAAGAAAAAAGTCTAACAACCTCAGAGATCCATAGCTTCCACGCCAAACCGCTCAGAGCCGCGATTTGCCAGCTTCCCCCCAGTTTTTGCAGTGGCTGCCAACAAGTTTTCCACAGGTTTTCAAGCTTGCATAAATCGCATTACCGCATTATCTTGTATGCCATTCCCTGACAACCCCTAGATATAGTTGTTTCGCCAAGTTAATCACAAGCTGGCGAGACCCCATTCTGGCGCGTTTGTCAACGCGAATTCGCAACCCCAATTGATACCCAGGTAGCATTTTTAACGCCTGGCAGCCAGTTTGCCCTGTAGCAGTGGCGATTTTTGCAGAGGTATTGCAGAGTTTTAAGGGCTTTTTTGGCAATCAGCAGTATGGGGGCGCCACCACTAGATATAGTGGTCAGCAGATAATCAGACCGGTGCCAAAACCGGCGGTTATCGACCTGGTGTCCAGGCGCTCTACCCTGATGTAAAAGCGATAACAACTCAGCAAGCGCCCACCCGGCCAAGACCTAAAGCCTTGCCTGGGATAAGTGAGCGCAGGATCTGTCAAAGCATCAAGGGAAAGGCACGGCTCTTAAGGAAAGGCACGGCTCTTAAGGAAAGGCACCGCTCTTAAATTAAGAGGACGGCCTAAGGTCGAAAACGCACACACAGAAATTTGTAAGCACGGCAGTACGCGCGCGAACGCGAAAAATGTACGCCAGCAAAAGTAGATTTACCGAGTTTTAACTTTCACCACGGAACATGACTTCACCGGGAGACGTCTATGCACATCGAAGAACATACCACCGGCACCACCAACCCCCTCCACGACCCCCATGGCAACTCCAATTTGTCGGCAACGGCACCTGGCCAGCTGCGCGTGATCAAGCGCAATGGCACTGTGGTTCCCTTTGATGCCAGCAAAATTGCTATCGCCATGACCAAGGCGTTTTTGGCGGTAGAAGGCGGCAAGGCGGCAGCTTCGACCCGTGTGCGCGAAACCGTAGACAACCTCACCAAGCAGATCACCGCCACCTTCAAGCGCCGCATGCCCTCTGGCGGCACTATCCATATAGAGGAGATCCAGGACCAGGTAGAGCTGATCCTGATGCGCGCCGGCGAACAAAAAATCGCCCGCGACTATGTGCTTTACCGCGAAGAGCACGCTCGCCTGCGCGCCCAGCAAAAAGCCGAGAGCATAGTCGACAGCGAGTACCCTTCACTCAATGTGGTGCAGGCCGATGGCAGCCGCGCGCCGCTGGATATCGCGCGTATGCGCACCATTGTTAGCGAAGCCTGCGCTGGCCTGGCCGGTGTCGAGGAAAAAGCTATCCTCGACGAAGCCATGCGCAACCTCTACGACGGCGTAGCCGAGAAAGACGTGAACACCTCACTGGTAATCACCGCCCGCACCCTGGTAGAGAAAGAACCCAACTACACCTTCGCCACCGCCCGCCTGTTAATGGACAAGCTGCGCGCCGAAGCCCTCAGCTTCCTCGGCGTGGCCGAAACCGCCACCCAGTCCGACATGGAGCTTTACTACGCCCGCGCCCTGCCCGTGTACATCCAAAAAGGTGTGGAGCTGGAGCTGCTATCGCCCGAACTGCTCAACTTTGACCTGGAAAAGCTGGGCAAAGCCTTAATCGCCGACCGCGACCTGCAGTTCACCTACCTGGGCCTGCAAACCCTGTACGACCGCTACTTCATCCACAGCAACGACACTCGCATTGAACTGCCGCAGGTGTTCTTTATGCGTGTGGCCATGGGCCTGGCGATTCAGGAAGATGCGCGCGAAGAGCGCGCCATTGAGTTCTATCGCCTGCTCTCCTCCTTCGATTACATGAGCTCCACCCCAACCCTGTTCAACTCAGGCACATTGCGCCCGCAATTGTCCTCCTGCTACCTGACTACCGTACCCGATGACCTGCACGGCATTTACGGCGCTATCCAGGATAACGCCATGCTGTCCAAATTCGCCGGCGGCCTGGGTAACGACTGGACCCCGGTGCGCGGCCTGGGTGCTTACATCAAAGGCACCAACGGCAAATCCCAGGGTGTGGTGCCCTTCCTTAAAGTAGCCAACGACACCGCCGTTGCGGTTAACCAGGGTGGCAAGCGCAAGGGCGCTGTTTGCGCCTACCTGGAAACCTGGCATATGGACGTTGAGGAATTTTTGGAGCTGCGCAAAAACACCGGTGACGACCGCCGCCGCACCCACGATATGAACACCGCCAACTGGGTGCCCGACCTGTTTATGAAGCGCGTGTTTGAAGATAAAGAGTGGACTCTGTTCTCGCCCAACGACGTGCCCGACCTGCACGACCTCTACGGCCAGGCCTTTGAAGAGCGCTACGCCTATTACGAAGCCCAGGCCGCTGCCGGCAAAATCAAAGTGCACAAAACCGTTCGCGCGCTGGATTTGTGGCGCAAAATGCTGGGCATGCTGTTTGAAACCGGCCACCCCTGGATCACCTTTAAAGACCCTTGCAACCTGCGCAGCCCGCAGCAGCACGCCGGTGTGGTGCACTCCTCCAACCTGTGTACCGAAATCACCCTCAACACCAAAGCCGGTGATGAAATTGCCGTGTGCAACCTGGGTTCTATCAACCTGGCGCAGCACATTGTCGATGGCAAACTGGACCAGGCCAAACTGGAGCGCACCATTAAAACCGCGATCCGCATGCTGGATAACGTGATCGACATCAACTACTACGCGGTGGACACCTCCAAGCAGTCCAACCTGCGTCACCGCCCCATTGGCCTGGGCATCATGGGCTTCCAGGACGCGCTCTACGAGCAGCGCATCGCCTACAGCTCCGATGAAGCTGTAGCCTTCGCCGACCAGTCCATGGAAGCGGTGAGCTACTTTGCCATCAAAGCCTCCAGCGAACTGGCGGCCGAGCGCGGCAAGTACTCCACCTATGAAGGTTCACTCTGGAGCCAGGGCATTCTGCCGCTGGATTCAGTGGAAATCCTCGCTAAAAACCGCGGCGAAAAATTCATCAAAGTGGACCGCAGCAAAACCCTGGATTGGGACAGCCTGCGCGCGCAGGTGCTGGCCAAGGGCATGCGCAACTCCAATGTGATGGCGATTGCGCCCACCGCGACTATCTCCAACATTACCGGCGTGACTCAATCCATCGAGCCGACTTACCAAAACCTGTACGTTAAATCCAACCTGTCCGGTGAATTCACCGTGGTTAACCCCTATCTGGTACACGACCTTAAAAGCCGTGGCCTCTGGGATACCGTAATGGTTAACGACCTCAAGTACTACGAAGGTTCGGTGCAAAAAATTGATCGCATTCCCGAAGACATGAAAGCGATTTACGCCACCGCCTTTGAAGTGGAACCCAAGTGGATTGTGGAAGCCGCCAGCCGCCGTCAAAAGTGGATCGACCAGGCGCAGAGCCTTAACCTCTACATCGCCGGCGCCAACGGTAAAAAGCTGGACATCACCTACCGCATGGCCTGGTACAGCGGTTTAAAAACCACTTACTACCTGCGCGCTTTGGCCGCCACCACCACCGAGAAGTCCACCATCAGCACAGGTGCACTTAACGCGGTATCTTCCGGCGGCGGCAACAGCGGTTTGAGTGCTGCCCCTGCAGCAGAAACCAAGCCGCTGGTGTCTGAGTTAGAAGAGGCGAGCTTTGCCGAAGCGGCGCCAGTGCCCAAGGCGTGCTCCATCGATAACCCAGACTGCGAGGCTTGCCAGTAGCAGCTACTGCGCTCGGCGACTCGTCGTTGAAGATGCGGTAAAAAATGCTCATTGATTATTTATCAACTCCGCTTTTTTACCGCACCTTCGCCTCGATTGGCCTTCGCTCGTGACGCTGCTACTCACTGATCGAGATAGCAAAAAAGCACCGAAGGAACCCCTAAAAAATTCCGGGCACTTGATACACATCATCACCCTGCCCGCTACCGAATGAAATAGTTGCTGGCCTAGATACCAGCCACAAACCAAAGAGGAAACCCCATGCTCAGTTGGGACGATTTTGAAAGTGAAGAAGTGGTAAAAGCCGCCGCTAAAGAGAGCGCGCGTCAGGACTCTTTAAAACAGGAGAGCCTGAAATCAGAGGCCGCCAAACCTACTGCACCTGCAGCCAAACAAGCCACTGCCGCGCAACAGCCGCAAGCCGATGCCAACACCTCCTTTGCCCAGGCCGCTAAAGAGCAAGGCATCAGCCCTGCCCTGGCTAAAGCGCGCGAATCTCTCGCGCACCTGGACCCAGCGCCAGGCCTGGAAGAACTGGAAATGGGCGCCGCCCGTATTCAGGTAGACGACAAGCGCATGATCAACTGCCGCGCCGACCTCAACCAACTGGTGCCCTTTAAATACGACTGGGCCTGGCAAAAATACCTGGACGGTTGCGCCAACCACTGGATGCCGCAAGAGGTCAACATGACCGCCGACATCGCCCTGTGGAAAAGCAAAGACGGCCTCACCGAAGACGAGCGCCGCATTGTTATGCGCAGCCTGGGTTACTTCTCTACCGCCGACTCACTGGTAGCCAATAACCTGG
>CBINKF010000271.1:0-5078 GCA_966251115.1 uncultured Cellvibrio sp. | reverse complement strand
TGTACAAGTACACCCAGGAGCTGGACCTCACCTTAATTCCGCGCGAGGGCGAACTCTGCTTTCACTTGACCGGAACCGATTATTACGCGCGTGTTGCCAATGATGAATTACTGGCGCTGCGCGATTACTGGGCCATAAGCCAGGAGTCGGAATCGCCCCAGGTTTACCGCGCTGAGTATTTGGTCGATGCCATAGTGCGCGCCGCCGATGCGCAGCGCGATGGCTTGACGCCAGCGCTGCTGCGCGAAGCTCTGGTGGATGATGAAAAATTAATTAAGCTGGTGCGCGAATTTGCGGCGCCTCGCTACAAGGATGGCTATCAAAAAGGGATTCACGATCAGGATGCGGCGCTGCTGTTAAAAGCCCTGGTGCCAGCGCTGGACGCGGCAGACCTGCTGCGCTTTGATCCCCTAAGCCGCGCTTTGGCGCAAATTTTTTGGGCCAATATCAGCAGCTTTGCACTTAAATCCAAGGCTCAAGGCAATTCCATTTCCTATGAAACCTGGAAGGATCGCGCGGTCTCCGCCAAGCGCATGCGCGATATTTTTATGAGCGGCGATGCGCTCGCGGATTTAACCCGCGAAATTACCCTGACCTTTGCGGAATTTATTGAGCGCCACCCGCTGCCGGCAGATAGCTTAACTATCGCCCGCGCTGCGGAATATTTGGTAGAAGAACTGGGCAACAGCAACACCCAATTTATTACCAGCAAATATGCCGTGCAGTTAGTGGAGGCGCTGCAGGCCTCTATGGGCGATGAAGCTTGGCGCCACTACCAGGAGGTTAAAGAGAAAATGCTCGGCTGGCCGGCGCAGCGCTGGGAGCTGGCCCAGGCCTGGCTGCAGGCGCTGGTGAAAAATCCGCAGTACGCGCCCCTTGCCAGTTATGTGCCCGAGGCCATTGCACTGCTCAATGGCGAGCAGCGTTTGGATCGCCGCTATACCCAGGTGGATTTGGAGCTGCAGGTAGAGGGCCTGATGGGCGAGCACCCGCGCATTAACGAGCGCCGCCTGCAATTTTCGCTGGATGCTTTTGTGCAGCGTTTGGCGGAGCACCGCGAAATAGTGGTGCCGCAATATCGCCGCTATTTGGAAGTGCGCCAGCAAATTTTGGACAGCGAGCGCAAAGCCCTGCGCTTGAACGAATTCAAACCGCGTCCACTCAGCTCCTTTGTGCGCAACCGTTTGATCAACGAATCCTATCTGCCAATTATTGGCGATAACCTCGCCAAACAAATGGGCTCACTGGGCGCTAATAAACGCACCGACCTGATGGGCATGCTGATGATGATCTCGCCCCCGGGTTATGGTAAAACCACTTTGATGGAATATGTGGCCAATCGCCTGGGACTGATTTTTATGAAAATCAATTGCCCCTCGCTCGGTCACGATGTGCTCTCGCTCGATCCGGCCCAAGCGCCCAACGCTACTGCGCGCCAGGAGTTGGTCAAGCTCAATTTGGCGCTGGAGATGGGCAACAATGTGATGCTCTATCTCGACGATATTCAGCACACCAACGCCGAATTTTTGCAGAAGTTTATTTCGCTCTGCGATGGCACCCGGCGCATCGAAGGTGTCTGGCAGGGGCAAACCAAAACCTATGATATGCGCGGTAAAAAATTCTGCGTGTGCATGGCCGGTAACCCCTACACCGAATCGGGCGAGGCCTTCAAAGTGCCGGACATGCTCGCCAACCGCGCCGATATTTATAACCTGGGCGATATTCTCGGCGGTATGGAGGAGCAGTTCGCGCTCAGCTATATCGAAAACTCGCTCACCTCCAATAGCGTGCTCGCGCCTTTAGCGCTGCGCGATATGAATGACGTTTACAAATTTTGCGCCATGGCCAAAGGCGAACAGGTGGCCACCACCGATTTAAGTCATCAATACTCGGGCGCCGAGGTGAACGAGATAGTGGATGTGCTGCGCAAACTCTTTGAAGTGCAGCAGGTAGTGCTCAAAATTAACCAGCAATATATCGCCTCGGCCGCGCAGGACGATAACTATCGCCTGGAACCCTCGTTTAAATTGCAAGGCAGCTACCGCAATATGAACAAGATGGCCGAGAAGGTATCGGCGGTCATGAATCAGCAGGAGCTGATGCAGATGATCGCCGACCACTATTTGGGTGAGGCGCAGATGCTCACCACAGGTGCCGAGAGCAATTTGCTTAAACTTGCCGAGCTGCGCGGCAATATGACGCCCGAGCAGCGTGAGCGCTGGGCACAAATCAAAAAAGATTTTTTGCGCAACAAAGCCCTGGGCGGTAGCGACGCCGATGTGGGTGCAAAAGTGGTGGTGCAGCTGGCTGATATGGTGGAGGGCATTCAAAAGCTCGGCAGCCTGGCGCAGCGCAGCGATGAGCCTGTAGTCGCGGCTGAAGCTTCGGGCACCGAAAAGCAATTGGAATTGCTCAATCGCCAACTGGATAAATTTATCAAACTGCAAGCGCAGCAAAGCAAATTGCCTGCGGCTGAGCCCATAGCTCCGCCCAGGGTGGAGGTGATCAACCAACCGCTACCAGGGTTGGATAAAATCCTTGGCACCCTGGCGGCCACCATTGAAGGCAGCATACTGCCGCTGGTGCGCAATATGGATAAAAAACTGGATATAGACCTGCGCAACTATCACCAGATAATGGAAGTTATGGCGCGACTTAAACAGTTGGAATCGGAAGTAAAACCCGATGATGGGAGCGACGTAAAAGGAAGTGAGGCATAAATGAAAGATCAAGCGTTTTTGGAAAGCTGGCTGGCCGCCACCCTGGAGGATTTTACCCTCAGCCAAAGCGAAGCCCTGGAGCTGCGCGAGCTATTGCCGCAGCTCAATAGCGATGCGATAAGTTTTGTGCGCAATAAAGCCTTTGCCCTGGCGCGCGAGCCAGTGGGCGAAGGTGGCGACAGGGCGGTGGCAACGCTTATCTGGCTGGAAAAACTGGTGAAAATTATCGACGGTCATCGGCTGGCGCAGGGTAGCCAACAAGCCCAGGCCTACTTTAGCCCAGGCGATGAGTGCCGGCGTAAATTAATTGACCTTTGTCACGGTGCGCGCCAGACCCTTGCGATAAGTGTATTTACTATTTCCGATAATCGCCTGAGCGACGCTGTGTGCAGCGCCCACAGTCGCGGTATTGAGGTGCGGGTTATTACCGACAACGACAAGTCGGAGGACCCGGGTAGCGATATTGAAATTCTAATGGATGCGGGTATCCCGGTGCGCATGGACAACACCAGCAACCATATGCACCACAAGTTTGCCATTGTCGACCAGCGTATTTTGGTTAACGGCAGCTTTAACTGGACTCGCTCTGCCAGCGAATACAATCACGAAAATATTCTGGTTACCGACGACGCGCGCTTGGTGGCGGCTTATCAACGCGAGTTTGAAGACTTGTGGCAAACCTTTAATCGCTAAAAAATTAAGCTAAGGAACAACGATGAAATGTACCCAATGTAAAACTCAGGACCTCGAACCCAAAGAGCTGGAGCCAGGCTTGGTGGCGGCTGTGTGCCAGGATTGCAATGGCGCCCTGGTGTCATTGATGAATTATCGTTTTTGGGCGGACCAACTGGATTGCACTGAGTTGTCGGTTGATGAAGCAGTAACTCGCGCGGTTACTGACGCGCCCGCAGAGGTGGAGTCGGTCAACCAGTGCCCCAAGTGCAGCCGCCTGATGCTCAAATACCAAATCGACCCCCACACCCATCGCCACCTGGATTTGTGCGCGGCCTGCGATGAGGCCTGGCTGGAAAAGGGTGAATGGCAGCTGCTGAAAAAACTCGACCTGCAGGATAAGTTGCCGAAAATTTTTACCGATGCCTGGCAGCGCAATATCCGCAAACAGCGCCAGGAGACAGCGCTGCTCGACCGCTATTTAAAAGTGCTGGGCGCAGGCGACTTGGCCAAGGCGACAGAGTTTAAGCTCTGGCTGCAAAACCACCCGCAAAAAAATGCGATTAAGCAGTTTTTGATTATTGAATAAATTTACTTTACCAACGATAAGGAGCCCTTTATGGCAGAGTCACGTGATTATCTGGAAATGAGTTTTAGATCTATCCAATGCTTTAGCAATGATGGCAAGCTGGATGCATTTGAACTGGGCAAAATTGTTGAGATTGCCGAGAAAGACGGGGTGATTGATCAGAATGAAATCCGCGTGCTGCGCGGTATTATTTCGCGCATCAAGCCCCATGAGGTGGATGAGGCTATGAAGGCGAAGTTGGAGGGGATTTACGAGAAGATTAATTAATAAGGCGCCACTAAGTGATTATCACCTTTTGTTAAGCTGTTCATTTATGGATTTTTCAATTTGAGATAGCTCGCTTGGATTGCAATCGGTCTGTTTAAGTTGTTTGATCTTATATTCGGATAAATTTGATAATTTAATTTTTAGATGGTTCCAGTCGCTGGCCAGCTGACTCTGTTGGGAAATCGATACCTGAGATACATAGTTCAATAACTTTGCGGTAGGGGTGAAATTAAAATTTCCAATATAAGTTACACCGGCGTTGCTGATCGTAAAATATATGTCGGGCTCAATAGGTTTATGTACTTGCATAAAGCCTTTGAGTCCGAAAATTTTGCTTAACCCGGAGGATTCATTTTTTTCAATGGGTTTTAATATTCCATTGGTTCCACCAAAACCTGTGATTTTGTAGTTGCCAGCTGGAAGTGCTTTGCAAATTACAGAACCATTTGCTTGATAACTCGGCCTGTTATCTGAAGGTATTACTAAGATGGGGTCTGTTCCTACGCGCATGGCGCCACCTCGACCGGTATCCATATTTTTATAAAATACGGAATACATCTGATAGCCGTTAACGTAACTCAATGACGCAATAAGATATCCGTGAGGTTTTATAACCGCCTTTTTCTTTTTAACTATGTGCGATCTGGGTGTTTTATGTTCGCCTGTATCATTGCTTGCGCAGCCACTAATTCCTATAGTTAGAGCCAAAGCTGTCATAAATATTGTTTTCATTTCCGATTTTTCCTTATTTATCATCCAATTCATCCACATCCACATCCACATCCACCTGCCCGGTCATACGGCGGTGAATATGCGACCAGGACATGCCA
>CBINKF010000270.1:0-5083 GCA_966251115.1 uncultured Cellvibrio sp. | reverse complement strand
GGTAACTATAGAGCCGGTCTTGGGGCGCAATTCAAACGCTTGGCCATAGGGGTCTGCCTTGAGGAAAACGCTGCCACTATCGCGATTGCGAATTTCGAACTTGTATATGGTGCCGGGTTTAACGCCGGGGATGAACAGCTCCCAAAGCCCGCTGCCACCGCGCACCCGCATAGGGTGGCGGCGACCATCCCAGTCATTAAAATCGCCCACAATGCTGATGCGCTCGGCGTTTGGTGCCCAGGTGGCAAAAAACACGCCTTCAACACCCTCCACTACTCGAATATGGGCACCGAGGATTTGATAAATGTTCCAGTGCTGCCCTTCTGCGAAGAGGTGCATATCCAGCTCGCCCAATTGTGGTGCGAAGCAATAGGGGTCGTAATCTGTGTGCTCGATATTGTGGCGGTCAGTCCAGCGGATTTGATAAGGCGTTTTGACCCCTTTTGAGTCGCCGCACCATTCAAAAAAGTCTGTGCCCTCGACGCGATGCATGGTGACTGCCTGATTATCGATCAGCAGAGCAGCATTTCTGGCGCCAGGAAGATAGGTGCGAACCAGCGAATTGGTTTCTGTAGCGCTCTCGCTGTTGATGGGGTGCCTGCCTAAAACCTCAAACGGATCATGGTGACTAGCGGTAATGATGCGTAATAAATCATTAGATAAAGGGCTTTCAGATTTGGGTTTTAACATGCATTTCTTCCTAAAAAGTTTAACTCGACGCCAGAATTTCCCACCCGATTCCTCTTGGCCAAAACGACTTGTCGGGTTTTGGTCAAAATAACTTTTTGAGGCCGAGTCAGAGCTACCTACATTAACGAGTGCCTACATTAAAACGTAACACGCTTAAGCTCTACTAGCTTAGCTATTGTCGACGCACATTGTTGCATGAATATTTTTTTAAAAATTTCCATGGGTGCAAAAGGGATTTGCAGGTTCGATGCCAAACTTGTGTCTACAATAATGTTGGGCTTCCACAGTCCATCATAAACTAGATATGAGGTCGCCAGGGACCGATGACATTCAGTTTTTGATTACGCAAGGACATTTGAGCTCTATCAAGTTGTTGGCATCGATATTGCTCTTACACTATCAGACGTAGGACATCAGAATCCTATTATCGTCAATAAGAGTTTAAGGAAACGCATTTAATGAGTACACATCACACTTCAGGACGTTTTGTCAGCCGTTTAACACGCGAAACCTTAGCGGTTATTCTGGCAGGAGGAAGAGGTTCACGGCTTCATCAACTCACTAACTGGCGGGCCAAACCTGCCGTGCATTTTGGTGGCAAGTTCAGAATTATCGACTTCCCTTTATCCAACTGCGTTAACTCTGGCATTCGTCGTATAAGTGTGCTCACGCAATACAAATCCCACTCGCTCGACAGACATATTCAACGCGGGTGGGGCTTTCTCGGGGGCGAGTTGGGCGAGTTTGTTGAGTTGCTGCCAGCGCAACAGCGATTAGACGAAACCTGGTATGCCGGCACAGCAGATGCCGTGTTGCAAAACCTGGATATTATTCATCGCCACAATCCTGAATATGTGTTGATTCTGGCCGGCGACCACGTTTATAAAATGGACTACGGCACCATGATTGCGGCTCACGTTGAGCGAGGTGCAGACATTACCGTGGGCTGTATTGAAGTTCCCCTGGAAATTGCCCACGCCTTCGGGGTAATGGACATGGACAAGGATCATCGCATTGTTAAGTTCACTGAAAAACCGGCCAACCCCGAACCTATGCCGGGCAGCCCGGACAAGGCGCTTGCATCCATGGGTATTTACGTTTTCAGCAAAAAAGTTTTATTTGAACAGCTGCTGAAAGATCGCGATAACCCCAATTCATCTCACGACTTCGGCAAAGACATAATTCCAAGCATGATTAAAAGCCATCGTGTTATGGCATTTCCGTTCCGCGACCCGGTTTCCGGCGGCGATGCCTACTGGCGTGATGTAGGTACAGTGGATTCGCTGTGGGAAGCCAACCTCGAACTTACCGGCATTACACCTGAGTTGGACTTGTACGATGAGGCCTGGCCGATTTGGACTTACCAGGAGCAGGTTGCGCCCGCCAAGTTTGTGTTCGACGATGACGGTCGGCGCGGCCAGGCGGTTGATTCGATGATTGCCGGTGCTTGTATTGTGTCTGGTTCGATGGTGCGTCACTCGCTGCTTTTCCCGCGTGTGCGAATTCACTCTTACAGTGAAATTACCGATTCGGTGCTTTTCCCGAGCGTTGACGTAGGGCGTCACTGCAAAATTCGCAAAGCGCTTATTGACCGCCGCTGCCGTATACCTGATGGCACAGTTATTGGATATGACCTGGAAGAAGACCGCAAACGATTCTATGTATCGCCCAAAGGTGTGGTCTTGGTAACACCAGACATGTTAGGACAGGATGAGATTTATGGTTAAACATGGCAAGACCAAGGTAGTATTCCTGTGGCATATGCACCAACCGGACTATCGCGACATAATTACCGGCGAGTATTATTTCCCCTGGACCTATCTTCACGCCATTAAAGATTATGTTGATATGGCTGCTCATTTGGAGATGCAGCCAAAAGCCAAAGCTGTCGTTAATTTTGCACCAATCCTTTTGGAGCAGCTTGACGACTACGCGCACCAGATTGACGCCAATCTGAAAAAGGGAAGTCCAATCAAAGACGCCGTTTTGGCGTCTTTGGTTTCAGACAAGCTACCCAAGCCTGGCTCTAAAGAATTTATCGATTTGGCGCATAAACTCCTGCGAGCCAATCGTGAACGCTTAATAGAGCGCTTTCCCGCGTATCGCGAGCTGGCCGACATGGTGGAGAGCCTTCCCGATCAGCCTCATTTATATTTTTACCTTACCGACCAATTTCTCACCGACCTGTGCGTGTGGTACCACCTGAGTTGGATGGCGGAAATTCCACGTCGTAGCGACAAGCGAATTACTCAATTGCAAGAAAAGGCGCGCGGCTTTTCCATGGATGATCGTCGCCTACTGTTAAAAATTATTGGTGAATTAGTTGCATCTGTTTGTCCGCGATACCGGAAATTGGCAGAAGCGGGGCAGGTGGAGCTTTGTATGAGCCCCTATGCGCATCCGATAGTGCCGTTATTAATTGACCTTAAAAGCGCGGCAGAAGCCTGGCCAGAAGTTATACTGCCTGCATCGCCTGCCTATCCAGATGGTTTGAATCGTGCCAAATGGCATTTAACCGAAGGCTTTAAAACCTTTGAGCGCTATTTTGGCGTGCGCCCCAGAGGCTGCTGGGCATCGGAGGGTTCGCTTAGCGACGCCACCTTACAATTGCTCAAGGATGCCAAGTTTGACTGGGCGGCCACAGGTGACTCTGTATTGCATAACAGTTTGCGCAACAGTCAAAACCAATCCGTTGCCCAACAACTTCAGGATACGCAAACCTCGCTGCACAAAGCTTATGAATTTGCCGGAATCAAAATCAACACCTTTTTCCGCGATGACGGACTCTCCGATCTAATAGGTTTTAAATACGCGACCTGGCATTCGGATGATGCTGTGGGTGATTTGTTGCATCACATGACAACTGTTGCCCAAACTAGCAATGACCCCAAAAATACTGTCATTTCAGTCATCATGGATGGTGAAAATGCCTGGGAATATTTCCCCGAAAACGCCTACCATTTCTTAGATACACTCTACACTCGTTTAGTAGATCACCCGGAATTGGAGCTTGCCACCTACAGTGAAATTCTGGATAACCAGAAACCTCACCCCATTAAATTAAACCATTTGGTTGCTGGCAGTTGGGTTTATGGAACCTTTTCGACCTGGATTGGCGACAAGGATAAAAATCGCGGCTGGGATATGTTGTGCGACGCAAAGAAGCAGGTAGATATCGCGCTCAAACAAAAGTGCTTTAGCGCGGCGCAGCTGGCGCAAATTGAAAAGCAGCTGGGTTTGTGTGAGGGCTCCGATTGGTTCTGGTGGTTTGGCGATTACAATCCAGCCCAAAGCGTGAGTGATTTTGAATATTTATTCCGCCGGCATTTAACCAATCTCTATGAGCTGATTGAAGTAACTCCACCGGATTATCTGAGCCAGGTTATCAGTGTGGGTGGAGGGGCTCCGGCAACCGGAGGGGTCATGCGGCAAGGGCATGTAAATTAAGGAGTTGTAGATGCAATTTATACCGGCTTCCGGTTCTCTTTTTGGCCAGCGTACAGCCGGTGTTTTACTCCACCCAACATCCTTACCTTGCAGCGAGTCCTGCCTGGGTAATCAAAGCCAAAAGGGGTTTGGCACACTGGGGTGCGAGGCTTATAAGTTTATCGATTTTATGGTGGCGTCAGGTTTATCAGTTTGGCAAATGCTGCCGACCGGACCAACCCAGGAAGATTTATCGCCCTACCAATCCATTTCAGCCCATGCAGGCAATCCGGATTTAATTAGTCTAGACTGGTTGCATGAGCGGGGGTGGTGCAGCCTGGACTCAACCCAGACCTGTGCACCCAATCGAAATAAATTGGCAAAACTTCGCAGTCATTTGGCGGTCCAATTTTTTACGTTTATTAAATCAGGCGCCGGAGCCGAAATAGGGCGTCAATTCCAACATTTTTGCCATCAACAGGCTTACTGGCTGGAAGATTTTTCGCTGTTTGTTGCCCTGCGTAACCAGTATCAAAACCAAAGTTGGATCGCATGGCCTGAGCCGTTGCGCAATCGCCAACCTGAAGCACTTGAGAGTGCGAAGAAGGAATTAATTGAAGCGATTCAGCAAATTCAGTTTGAACAGTTCGTATTTTTTTCTCAATGGCAATCCATCAAAGACTACGCGCAGGAAAAGGGAATCAAACTCTTTGGTGATATGCCTATTTTTGTCGGTCATGACAGCGCAGACGTTTGGGCAAATCGCGAATTTTTTTTGTTGGACCCTCAGGGTAATCCAACCAGTGTAGCCGGTGTTCCTCCCGATTACTTTTCAGAGACGGGGCAGCACTGGGGCAACCCCCACTACGACTGGGCGCGAATGGAAAGTGATGGATTTTCCTGGTGGCTGGATCGCTTAAAAACCCAATTACAGTTGTGTGATTTAATTCGCATCGATCACTTTCGA
>CBINKF010000269.1:0-5090 GCA_966251115.1 uncultured Cellvibrio sp. | reverse complement strand
CCCTCCAGTGTCTCTTGGCTAAGCGCGCCAAACTGGTGATTCCACTCAAGCAGCAGGCGCGCTAGGGCTTGCGATTGCTCGTGAAGTGAGAGCAACTCATCCTGAGAGTCTTTGGGGCCGTGGTAGAGTTTTATTTGGCGATGTTTATTCGCCAAATCATGTTGTAGATGCTGGGAGCGGTAAACCTCCAGCTTCCAGCGCAGGTTGTGAGCCATATTGCGATAATAGGCCAGCTTGGTTTGTAACTTTATTGGTTTTACCGAGGTTAGTGGGCCAAAGATTGCTGAATCCAGGGCTAACACCATAGATTCCCGTGCGCCAGCCTCAGCAATGACGGTGGCAGTTCGAGTCAAGCCGACCAACTGCGCCAAATCACCAAATACTTCGCCCGGAGTAATATAGTTAATCAAGTCGCCTGTGCCCGGTTGATCCACATAGACGGCCAAACGTCCTTTTAATAGAAAATAGAGCCAGGTATCCGCTTCACCTTTTTGTAAAACGACTTCACCTGGTGCATAGACAGCCAAACGCGAGGCGCTGAGCAACAGATCATATTGGCTTTGGTCCATCTGCTTGATGGCTTTAAAAAATGGAATACCTGCAAGCAGATGCTCCAGGGTTTCCTTTGGAATTTTGTGAATTGACTTGATATCCATCTATGCCCCGTTAGGTTTCTTTTTTTATTATGCAAAGAAAATTTTGTTAAGTATTGCCATTGTGCCTGAATCCCTGCCGTTACAGGGTACGCTGGGGGGAGGTTTTTCGATATTATACTCTGTGACCGATCCGGAAAATGCGATCCATGGCTTTTTGGTCGCGCAAATCACAATAATTCCCCAATAATGAGAGTGACATAACTATGAGCTGTATCCATAAGTTTAACTGTCTCCTTGCACTATCACTACTGATGTTCTTCTCACTCGCACGGGCAGAGCCCATGCTTAACGGTGTTGCGGTTCACCAGGAGTTAGGCCAGGAGGTTTTCATCGGCGCGCTTTTCAGCGACTCCCTTAGCAATAATAGCGACACTTTACTCAGCAGCACTCAACCTATGCGCATGGAGTTGAAAATTGTGGCTCCTGACGGTATGACTACCCGCCGCTTTAGCCGTATGTGGATCGAGGGCATGGCGGTTAACAACAAACCGGACCTGCTCACCTCCCAAGCCGATAACATGGTTAAATTTGACGGGCTGTTTAAAGGCCGCCTTCTCACCAATGACCATGTCGTCTTTTCATCCTCGCCAGGCAAAGGCGTGGATATAGCAGTAAACGGTGTTGCGCTGGGCAACATTAAAGATAACGAATTTTTCTCCATGTTGCTGTCCACTTGGATTGGTCGCGTGCCATTGTCTTCCGAGTTTCGTGACAGCCTGCTCAAAATGGGCAATGTAGACGCGGGCCTGCGCGGTCGCTTTTCCAGCATTGCTCCCGATACTTCGCGCGTGGCCGCTATTAACGCCTGGATTGCTCCGGTTGTTGCCGAGACAAGCTCATCCAAAGCGGCAGAAAAGCCCAGCGCCAAGTCCAGCTCCAGCGCCAAGGCAGCAGAGGTTGAACAAGTGGCTAAAATTGCAAAACCCGAGCTGCCCTCTTTGGGTTTACCGGCGATAGAAAAACCCAAACTCGAATTGCCGGGAGCAGCAGTGGCGAGCGCAGCTGCCTCCAGCGCTGCGGCAAAAGTTGTGGCCGCAGCCAAGCCAGTTGAAGATGAGGATGAAGAGGATGGGCCAGCGCTTACTGCCCAGAGCCTGTTGGCGCGTCAGTTCTACGTTTCTGATATGTTGAAAAAAGTTTTTGCTAAAACCCGTTATCCAGCGCGCGCGCTCGAACGCGGTCAGGAGGGTAGCGTGCGCTTTGGCGTGGTCATCGATCGCCAGGGCAATATCCTCAACCTCACGCAATTGGAGGAAAGCAAATACGATCTTCTCAATCGCGAAGCCCGCGAAGCGATTCAACGTGCGGCACCCTTCCCCGAAGTTCCCGAGGCTATTTCCGGGGCTAAGTTTGAATTTACCATCCCAATTCGCTTTACGCTGCCCGCGCGCAAATAACGGGCGCTCGCTTCAACCCAATAAAAAAGCCACTTTTGTGGCTTTTTTATTGGGTTTGGTTATTTGCTTTGTGTCAACGCAACTCATGTAGACGCTGTTCGATAACTTTTTGAATCCCGTTTCGCTCCAGCATTGAATGCTCAATCAGTCGATCCAAATGCAATGCGTGCAAGTGCAAGCAGGGTGTTGACGCATCGAGTTCACGCAAATCCCCCTTCACTAATACTGGCAAAAATGGCTTATTGGCTGGTCGCTGTTGGCGAATAATTTTCAGCCCCATTTGCAAAGGGACCAACCTGTGTTTCACCGTACCGCTGCGGAAGGGAATGCGCAGCAGGAGACTGGGCTTGCCCTGAAAACTACCGGGGAAAATCTCCATATTGGTGGAGGTTACCGCTGACTCGGGGATGCCGTTAAAGGTATCGTGCGGGGTATAGGGGTTGGGAAGAATGACCAGTTTTCGGTCCTCCTCCTTAGGAAAGAAAATATTATAGTTGGTATACAGCTGTTCGACCGAGCTGGAGTAAACACATAGCCTGTTTTCAAAGCCCAGGACGAATTCAATGGCGCGCTGACGCTGATTGAAGGCATCCAAATCCCAAACTAGATCCTTATTCTCGGACGATTGAGTCACTATTGGTCTCGGCGCAATTGAGTCATATATAAGAAGGAAGACTTGCTACTTAAGCCTGAACGATTCGGCTGAGTATAGCTGATTGTGGGTGGGGTTCGTCTAGCTGGCACCAGCCTCTAATTCTGCCAAAAGGGTTTTAATCTCATCCAGCCCCTTGCGTGTAAACAGAAAGCCGTTGTTGGTGCGCGCGGCGTATTCGGTTTCATCAATGAGGTTACAGCGTTCGCGCACCGCCTCTAACTCAGGCAAGTGGCGAAAAGATGAAGAGAGGAAAATGGCCCAATCGTTTTCGCTAGCCTGCCCCACCAACACCGATTTAAACAGACTAATCACATCTTCGCGCTGCATTTGATAATGGGGAGTTTTAACCGACAAGAGTATCCACACAACTCCGAGAAAAACGACCAGAGTCAGTGCGAATACCTGGATCATGGCAAGTACACCTGTTAGTGCTCGCGCGTAGCGCGGAATTTAACTTCCGGGTAACGCTCTTCTGTCAGCGATAGATTAACCCGCGACGGAGCCAGATAAGTGAGGTGACCACCGCCATCCAGCGCCAGGTTGTCGCCGCATTTGCGCTTAAACTCCTCCAGCTTTTTCGCGTCTTCACACTCGCACCAACGCGCGGTAGTAACGCTGACATTTTCATAAATCGCTTCTACCTTGTACTCATCCTGCAGGCGATAGGCCACCACTTCAAACTGCAGCACACCAACCGCGCCCACCACTATGTCATTATTATTAAGCGGGAAAAACACCTGGGTAGAGCCCTCTTCTGACAGCTGTTGCAGACCTTTTTGCAGCTGCTTCATTTTGAGTGGGTCTTTCAGGCGAATACGGCGGAACAATTCCGGCGCGAAATGGGGAATACCGGTAAATTTAAGGGTTTCACCTTCGGTAAAGGTATCGCCAATTTGTATGGTGCCGTGGGTGTGCAGGCCGATAATATCCCCGGCAATTGCTTCCTCTACCGCCGTGCGGTCCCCCGCCATAAAGGTCACTGCATCGGCTATTTTTATGTCTTTGCCCAAGCGCACATGCTTCATTTTCATGCCTTGAGTATAAGCCCCCGAGCAGACGCGCATAAAGGCGATGCGATCGCGGTGTTTGGGGTCCATATTGGCCTGAATTTTAAAAATAAAGCCGCTGAACTTTTCTTCATCGGGAGTTACTTCGCGCTCATGCGTCATGCGCGCGCGCGGTACAGGTGCCCACTCCACGAAACCGTCGAGCATTTCACGCACGCCAAAATTGCCCAGCGCTGTGCCAAAAAATACCGGCGTCATACGCCCGGCGAGGTATTCATTCAAATCAAACTCGTGAGTTGCTGCGCGCACAAATTCGATTTGCTCACGGAAATCACTGGCATAAGCGCCCATAAATTTGGTTGCTTCGTCGCTATCCAGCCCCTGAATTTGGATATCGTCGGGAATGGTGTGGCCCATACCCTGTTGATAGACATGAATGCTATCAGTGTAAAAGTTGTAAACCCCAAGAAACTCTTTGCCACTCCCCAAGGGCCAGTTGATGGGCGCTGCAACAATTTTTAATACGCTTTCAATTTCGTCGAGCAGCTCTACCGGGTCGCGACTTTCGCGGTCCATTTTGTTAATAAAAGACAAAATAGGTGTATCGCGCAGACGGCAAACCTCCATCAATTTAATGGTGCGATCTTCTACACCCTTGGCCCCATCGATCATCATCAACACTGAGTCCACGGCGGTGAGGGTGCGATAGGTATCCTCCGAGAAGTCTTCGTGACCTGGTGTGTCGAGCAGGTTGACCACACGCTCTTTATAAGGGAACTGCATCACCGAGGAGGTCACCGAAATTCCGCGCTCCTGCTCCATAGTCATCCAGTCGGACTTGGCATGTGGGCCGCGCTTGCCTTTAACCGAACCGGCGATCTGGATGGCATTGCCCCAGAGCAGGAGTTTTTCGGTCATGGTGGTTTTACCCGCGTCGGGGTGAGAGATAATCGCAAAGGTGCGTCGCTTGGCCAGCTCGCGCTTGAGTTCTGAATGCAGCATGGGATACCAATGAATTAGCGGGAGCAGCAGACTGCCCGGGAGTTGCTCGAAAAAGGCGGCATTTTCCCTGATCTGGACCGGTTAAACAATGGACTGGTTAATTTCGGGGGAATTTTTTGCCAGGGAAATTTGCTGAATATAGCGACGAATCCACCACCAGGCGCCAGCTCCTACCAGAAGATTGGTCACTGCAGTCGCGGCGAATATGCCATAAATACCCCACAGCCATTGCAAACTGTAGGCAAGGGGCAAAAACACAAAAATCACCCGGGCTGCAGATAAGGTCATCGCTGGCCAGGGGCGTCCCAAACCGTTAAAAGCGGCGTTAACGGACATGACCATACCATAGGCACCATAGCTGATGGGGACTATG
>CBINKF010000268.1:0-5111 GCA_966251115.1 uncultured Cellvibrio sp. | reverse complement strand
CGATCCAGTGCAACCCGGTGATGAAGCGGTTTTACAAAAAGCTCGTCGAGCAGGGTAAGCACAAAAAGGTTGCGCTTACTGCCTGCATGCGGAAGATAGTGACGATTTTAAATGCCATGGTGCGGGATAATTGCGAGTGGCGAGCAACTTAAATTAGGGTTACAGGTATTGATTTTTTACCACAGTCGCTTGTTAGGTGATTGCATCCGTGCCGGCCTTAGAAAGTATAATGTGCCTAGGCATCCAGCAATCGTATTTTGCAGTAGCCACCTCTGCCTTGCATGTTTTGCATACTAAATTTGGACCGTCGCAACCATCTAGGTCACAACAACCATTTAACCTCTTGGGGTTATCGGTAATATCCATTGATAAATTATCTTTAGAGTTAATCACCCATTGCCCATCAGACCACTCATCATCTTTCAGAGTAAAACCTTCAGGAATTAAATCTTTTCCGTCTTCCTCACAAAGCTCAACAGGTGTGTTAATCAATTCCTTTGTAAGTAATTCTCCGCATTCACGGTACTTGAACTTCATTGGTCACCTAACGCCTGTAGCAATTTGTGTCAGGTGGCTACACTTGTTAGCTTTGTCTTTATATCAGAGTACCAGATCATAAATTGATTAATAACATTGGTGAACTCTACTTTAGACACCTTATGACCAGTAAATTTGTTTTTTTCGTAGTTGAAAAATAAGACTCTAAAAAAGAATCCTTCGGCTACGATAAACGATTTGCTGTTATCAAATGACTCGCCACCATTTGTTAAAAAATCATATTTAAAGTATCTATCTGCGTCTTCTGAAACCTGCGCGGCCGTACGCTCGTCATCACCATAAAGTTTCTCATCAAGATAGCTGTATATTTCAAGGTCACCGAGGCCTGAGAATTCTCTGCTAGAAATATCGGAAATACGGACTAATATGGACTCGAAGAAACCGCTAGTGACATCCAACATACATGCCGGCTCTTCGAGATCACCCAACATTTCATCGCCAACCCATATACACATGCGACCAAACACATGCGTGTCATTTTCCCCTAGCCTTTCATGGAAGACCTCAATAGCAAATTCTTTCTTATCCCCGAAGATCATAGTGCGACTCTGGTAAAGCTAACGCCGCAAGCAAAGGCGCGCGTTAGCGCGTCCAGCCCGTAGGGCGATTTTGCCTTGCCTTGTTAAATTCATTGGCATTCATGCTCCCAATATGCCCTTTTGCGTGCCATGTTTTGGCTAGGTAAACTAAAGCTAAAAATATTGTAAGTTAATATAGGTTTACGAACCTGATTGGATTTGGAAGGGTAATAATGGAACGATTTAAGAGCGACTAGAGAGTATTTATTAAAAATACCTTCAGGTATTGATTTTACAACTACTGCTTGCTGAGGCTCACCTTGAGAATTTACAACGAACTGAACCTTCACACACCCCTCTATTTTTTGTTTGACTAGGCTTTCCGGATAATAAGGCGCTCGTTTAACCATTGGCAACCACATGGTCCAGTCATCTGCGCTAAGGTGTGGGATATTCACAATATTGATATTCTCTGGCACGCTAGAGACGCATCCCGACAAAAAAAGCAAAAGAATTATAATTATTTTCATTGAGTCCTCAAAAAAAATTTAACGTTGCGTTCACCTGCGGATTGTAAGTAGCGCGTTGCGCTAAACTTAGCGCAGCGATATTGCAAAAGCGCTACTTACAATACGTCAGGTGCAATGCCTTGTTATAAGATTTTCTTATTCCGTTATCTGTTGAATGTGCTCGCATGGTTTTCCACACTTTTCCAGAACCATAAAGATGGTATCCATGTCTGGTTCAATAGTTTGAATATAGGTTTGGTCATTAAATACAATATTCACTTGCAATGAATGTCCTTGGCCTACTGCTTCTACCTTACTAGGGTGTTCAATCAATCTGTCAACTGCCTTGTGCCATGCGACATAATGCTCCAATTTCTCGGGAGTTGTTTTAGCTTTCCAGCCTTTATGTGAATTCAATTTGTAATATTCTTGATTTGAACTGTAGCCACTACAACCAAATAAAAGAGTGATTATAAAAATTAATAGAATTTTCATGCCGAGGCCTTATAACATTTGCATACCGCGCATGCGCGTTATCTCTCCTTACCCACGGATAAGAAAAGCCCGTTAACTTGCTGAATTCCATACCAAATTTAGGTTAACTTTATCAATTTGGCCAGTTGTAAAACGCGCATGCCTGTTATCTGCGCTGGCGTTGCGCGTTATCATTCTAGTGGTGTTGCTAACCTATTGAAACTGTGGAGAAATCATAATCGGCAAGGGAGTAATTGCGCATTGTAAAGCAGAAAAATGAGCAAGAGATAGAGATTCGGGTTTGCCAAAGCCCCAAACAAAACACCCTGCCAGTGTTTACTGGCAGGGTGTTTTGTTTAATACCTTGTCGGATGGCGCTGGCGCTTATCCGACCTACGCGGGGACTAACTCGCCTTGCGCAGTGGCACCCAGTCGCTTTCCAGGCAGATAACCACGGCAGCGTGATAAGCCTTCCAGTAGATGGGGATTACATAGGAGCGCATTTGCGGCGGCAGGTGGATAGTGCCGGGGGCACCTTCGATCATCACCGGAACTGAGATCATAAACTCCTGACCAAAACTGGAGCGCGCGTTGCCGGAGATGGTGTTGGCGACTTCGCCCACCAGGTCAAAAATATGCTCGTTGCTGGTGTCGGCTTCGCCAATGCTGAGCAGCAGATGCTTGAGCAAAATGCGTGGTGCGGTAAAGTAAACGCAGCCGCGCTGGGGGCCGGAGATGCCGATAATTCCCGTTACATCAAACGCAGTGGGCTTGTGGTTTTCCACCAAATAGGGGGTGCCGACTTTCACTTCCTTGTCGTTGGTGTGCTGAAAGTAGCGCACTACACCATCAATAAAAACTTGCAGGGTTTGTTCTGACATTTAATCCTCCACTAACTCGGTGAGCGCTTCCAGCAGCTGCTCTTCGGTAAAGGGTTTACATAAAAATCCGCGCGCGCCTTTTTTTAAAGCCTCTATCCCTGTGGATTTATCGGATAACGCGGAAATTACTAGAATTCGCAAACCCGGGTCAAGCGCTACCAATTGCTGGATACAGGCAATGCCATCCATTTCCGGCATGGTCAAATCCATAGTGACTACTTGCGGCCGATTTACCTTAAACAACTCCAAGGCTTCGGCACCGTTGCAAGCGGCAGCCACCACATTGAACTTATCGGAATCATTACAGCGCTCGATTTTGCGGCGGATAATATTGGAGTCATCCACAATCATCAGTGACAACATAGGTTTATTCCCTCAACAGCTTAAGCGGCAATTTCTTTTTCGGCGTAAATCAGCGGCATACGCAGTACAAAGCGACAGTGGCTGCCGCGTCGGCTGGAGACTGTGATCTTGCCTCTGTGGTTGAGCACATGATTCATTACTGCCTCCATACCCACGCCGCGCCCGGCGTCTTTGCTTACTTCCTTGGCGGTGCTGAAGCCCTCGTTAAAAATCAGTGCCAGTAATTGTTTGTTGGTCCAGGTTTCAATTTCTTCCAGTGACCAATGACCTGAGGCTATAGCTTTTTCGCGAATGGCGGCATAGTCCAGGCCCTGGCCATCATCCATTACCGACAGTTCCAATTCTTTATCTGCGACGCGGGCAATGCGCAGGTCGATGCGCCCTTCGGGCTGCTTTTGGCTCAGCTCGCGCTCCAGCGGCGTCTCTATGCCGTGAACTACAGCGTTGCGCAATAATTGAATACAAATTTCTTTTAGCGTCTGCTGATACTCAGGTTGTAAATCCAGATCGCGCAACCCGCTGGCGACAAACAGCACTTGCTTGCCATTGCGCAAGGCCAGGTTGTGGACAAAATCCTGCAAATTGTCCCAGCCATCCAGCGCGCGCTGCCCGAGGATTTTTTTATTGCTGACCTGTTTGGGTGATGTTTGTGTGCTGCGCGGCATATTCACCGGCGCTTCGCTACTGCTGCCCAGAACGTTGCCGAATTGCGCTAATTTTTCTGCCAGTAGTTCAATTTGCTGGGTGTAGCTGATCAGGTTTTCCAGCTGTACCGCCAGGGCCAAATAATCGTTGCCCACCAGATCGGCTTTATGGCGCAGCTCGGCCAGGGTGTCCTCTATGGCGTGCGCTGCATTTTCAAAATATTCCAACTTAAGCGAGGCCGCCTCGCCTTTAAAGTTGTGGATTTCGCGGAAGATTATCACTGCCTTTTCGCGCACGGCCGCCGAGGTTTTAGCCGGCGTGCGCAAAATATTATTCACCCGGTTGTAGCAGCCATAGGCATTGCGAATAAACTCTTTAAGCAGTGAAGGGTGGGTGTGCAGCAGGCTGGTGAGCAGCTCCAACTGGGTCTCGTTGCGTTTGCGGCTCTCGGCCAGTTCCCGCTCCAGTTTTATTTTTTCCGACACATCCACCACGGTCACCAACACATGGGAGATGCTGCGCCCCTGATAGGCGCGGGCAAAGTTAAAACTTAAATGCTTGGTAAGAAAACCACCGGAGGATTGCCCCAGGTTAACCTCGACCAAAATCAGCGGGTTGAGGTCGCCAATAAGTTTCTCTTTAATTTTGGGGTCGAACAGCAAGTCAATAAAGCCGCGCGCCGTTTCGCCATCGCGCGCGCTGACAATAGTTTCAATTAGCTGCTGAAATGACATGCCCGCGAATTGCTGCTCACCCAATACACTGGCAAGCTTGGCGGAATGCTGCTCGCCGATAATCATATTCCTATCAATCAGGAACAGGCCTTCATTAACTGTCTCCAAGATTTCACTAGTTTCTTTGCGCGCTCTTTCGATAACCTCGTCTGACTCGCGCAGTTGTCGCACAAAGTGAAACATAATGATTAAAAAGTTGATAATCGCCAGGCCAATGCCCACGGTTTGAATGGTGCGCAAACGCGTGGCCTTGGACGATGCCACCTGCTCCAGGCTCACGGTTAAGTCATTCATTAATTTCAGCAGGCTGAGATTGTGTTGGCGCGCCAGGGCCAAGGCTTCAAGCACCGCGCCCGAATCCGCGGGGTTGGGCTGGATATGCTCGATGGCCGCTTTATAGGGTGTCCAGATTTGTTGGGCGGTTCGCAA
>CBINKF010000267.1:0-5113 GCA_966251115.1 uncultured Cellvibrio sp. | reverse complement strand
GAGGATTGCGCCTCGCTGGATACAACCGCCGAACTGCTGGACACTGCCACACTGGAGCTGCTGGAAGATTTTTTCCCATCACTGCCACCGCAGGCAGTAATGCCCGCGGCTATAAATAACGACAGGAGTATATGTGATGCTCTCATTTTATGTCCTCTCTTTATTGTTAATCTAATAAGACAACTCCAAGAAATTATTGGAATGGACTTAGTGACCTCACTGTTATTGACCGAGAGATTTTTGCTGCGCGATTTTTTTTTGAAAGAGCGCGCCCGATGGCGCCGGGCGCGCTTATTATTGTTATTGCAATTTTTTACTTAGTAACCCGTAGTATCACCCAAGCCAGCAGGTAGTTTGCCAAGCAGATCGCTGGGTTTATAGGCGCCATCAAAGGTCCAGATTACCCAGTCAATATCCGCCGCATAAGCGCTGCTGCCGCCATCACCCAGGCGTACATAATTGTTAATTCCACCAGACAACAGTGTACTTTCTGCGTGGGAAATTATCGGAGTGTCACTACCATCTTGGTAAACCTCAATAGAGCCAGTCGTTGCGCTGGTTAAGGTTACCGCCACTTGGTAAATACGATAACTATCATAAGTGCCGCCGTAGCCATTCTCTGAGGTAGTACCATCCGCTTTTTCAATCTGAATACCCTGGTTGCTGCCGTCGGCGCGCAATACCAATTTTATGCGGCTGCCATTAGTACCATCGCTAATTGAGGTATCAAACTCAATAACTCGATTGGTGCCATTACCTTTCGCGCGAATTAGGCCTGTGTAATAGCGTGGATACGTAATGCTTGATGGCAGCACAGTGTTGTATTGAGCATAAAGCTTGTCAGCGGTAACTGTTGTGGAGTTGAATGTTGCTACACCACTGGCAACGGTAAAAAAGTCCGCATCGGTTGGCGATGCACCTGAATAAGTAAAGGTATCCAGGCTGTTATCTGCCAAGGCAATTGAATTGGCCGCCGTTGGATGCAGATCACCGTTGTAAACACTCCAACCGATAGCAGCTGCCGACGAACTTGAACCACCAGCAGCTGAGCTACTGGAATCACTGGATGATACCGCTGATGAACTGCTATCGGCACTTGATGACACACTGCTATCACTACTCACCGATGAGCTACTGTCGCTTGCAGCAGATGAGGAAACAGCTGAACTTGACGAATCACTCGATGCGGAAGAGCTGGCAACTGACGAACTGGAATCGCTTGACGCTACAGAGCTAACAGCGGATGAGCTGCTAACGCTGGATGCCGCAGAGCTGGATGCCGCTGAAGGATCGTAAGCTTCCAATACCACATGGTCGTAGCGGATAAACACATCTTCGCTACCTGGCGCACCATAGAAACCAACACGCCAATCGTTACCTACTGTGCCACTCCAGGAGGTGCTGTTTACTTGTGTATAGGTAATGCCATCGGCCGATATAAAGCGACGCACTCGTTTAGTACCCGGGCTTGCTGGGTCTTCATAAACCTGGATACGCACATAGTAACCAACGTTCAGATCAGTGACATTACTTCTGGAGCGAGTACCGCTAGCGCTATCAACTTTAGTCGCACGTGAACCGGCAAAAGTAGGCGTAACGGATGCAGTGTAGAGATTCATAGTTGCGAAACGAGGAACGCTGGCATAATCGGCCACAGGTGCTGCAGGTATTTCTTGCATCACCATTATGCCGTAGCCGTATGCATTACCAGGTGCAGTAAATTCACCTGTGGCTGTAGTTACAGAGGCAATACGCGCGGTGAACTGGAAATCACCTGATGCTGCTTTGCTGGCAAAGTAAGTTCTAAAGCCATTGCTGGAATCCATGATGCCGCCAGTTGCGCGCAGCACGTACACAGTGTCATCTACACCAGCTTCTTCGGTAATAGATCCGGCGGGTGCTGTACCAGCTTCAGGTGAAGCCAGGGCGCCAATTAGATCGACAACTTGACCTTCCCAGCTCGTGGCTACCGGAGCAACAGGAGTCGCCGTTGCCGAAGCACTGTAGGTGCTATCGCCGGCAGAGTTAACGGCTTTAACAAAGATGTAATAGGGAACATCATTGGTCAGGCCGGTAACCACCATAGATGTTTCAGTGGTTGGTGAACCAAATACACTGGCAGTGCTGGCGTTATCTACCGTGTTGTAGGCAACTACATAACTATTCGCATTAATTACACCAGTCCAGGAAACTTCGATTTGGCCATCGCCAGCCAGGATTGTTGGCGCATCTGGTGCTGCCGGTACTTCGCTGGCTGCTTGCGGTGTAGCTGAGACACTTGGACTCCAATCGGTGTAAACACCAGCGGAATTTTTCGCGCGCAGGAAGACAAAATAAGTTTGATTATTTTGCAGGCCGTTAATGGTGTAACTGGTTGTAGTCGCACCGGCGATATCTTCGCTCAGCGTAGCACCGGTTACTGAATCACTGGTGTTGTAGGCAAGCTGATAAGAAGAAGCTCTGGCTAGCGCAGTCCAGCTGATTGCTAATTGGCTGTCCTGTGAGGTTGCACTGGGAGCAGCAGTGGGTGTTTCGGCCGGCAGAGCAACGTTCCAATTTGGTACGCGGGTATCAGCAGCACAGGTGCTGGCGGCAGGCTCAGTGGCTGTGTCGGATTGATAGCCGATCCACAGTTTGCTCATGGTTACAACACCGGCGCTAGGTACGCGTAGCTGAATAAACGAACTGGTAGTACCTGGGTTTTGCAGTACGCCGTCAACTACACTGCCGCCCACCAATACATTACCGGGAATATTAATTTCTACGCGCTTGCCAGGAACAAAGTTAGACACGTTTAGCTGTTTAACCAGGCTGTCGGTGCCGTGGATAGAGAAGCTTGACGTAGATTGATTGTTGTCGACATACACCATAAATTGCTGGTTGTTAGCCGAGCCACTCAGCGCTTCCATCTCGGCAACGCAGAAGGATATTTTCCAGGGATGCGCCAAGTCCAAATCGCCCCAGGTAGTAGTGGTGGGGAAATTGGCGGCTGTGCCGTCAGTTGTGGTATTGATTTTGTAATCTGCTGGCAACGCATCGGGATTGATATGGGTGCCCTGTGTTTCAAGACGCTGGCCGAGGGTGAAGCGAGCGTTACCTATGGTGAGTTTACCGTCAGCCACAACAACGCGGCCAGAATCCAAACCGGAAGTGGCGTAATAGAAAGCGTTGTTTGGATCTTCCGGGTTGTCATTCAGTAGCGGCTTATAGGCCTCACTAAAAAATTGCAGCGAATCGTCCACGGCGAAATCTTCATTTAATGGCAAGAGATCATTCGCTGGCGGCGCTTCACTCGATGAGCTGGCGGATGAAGACGACTCGGGAATAGTCACCTCATTACACTGTTCAATATTCAAGTTGGAGCAGACATCCGGTACATCCGGGCCGCCTGAGCTGCTGGAACTGCCACCACAGGCAGCGAGCAGAGCGCTCAATAAAGTTAAACTGATAATGTGCTTATTTTTCATGTTCGTTACCTAATGTTTTAATAGGTTGCGGTCAAATCACACAACAAATTTTCAACTGAGAAATTGCCCCGCCATGCGCGCGGGACGGGCCCGGTTACATAAACTTGTAATTCAAACCAAACTGGAATGAACGGCCGTAAACCTCTGAGTGATACATCACCTTACCGTTGGAATATTGGTTACCCTGATAGTAGGTATTCATGTATTCATCGGTAATGTTGAGCGCATCGAAGGTCAGTTTGAGGTCATCGGTAAGCTGGTAAGTTGCTTTGAAATCCATACCAAAGGTTGGTGCTAGATAGCGGTCAGCCCACTCTTTACAGGTCGCCCCTGGATTGTCTGGCGTAGAGATCAAACGACCTTCAGAACCCGCTGGGCAGGAGCCGATGGCTTTGAGAATTTTGCTGTTGTAGTTGCTGCTCAAGCGCAGCGACAGCACATCGTTTTCCCAGCCGAAGGTGATGTTGGCAGTGACATTGGCTTGATCGGGCAATTGAATTTCACCAACGCGAATTGAGTCGCCCGCTTTCGCGGTACTGTTCATAAAGGTTGCGTTGGATTGCAAAAACAAACCTGAGTCAAAGTTTTGTACATAGGAGAGTTCGATACCGTAAACCTTGGCCTTATCACCATTGGTGGTCCAGTTAAGGTTGTTGATTACCAGATCTTCAGGGATGGTGAAGCCAGTGACCTGATCCACCGGCAGTTTGATTGGCAACTCATTCAGTGCGCCCTGACCACCTTGCACTTCGATAATAAAATCGCTGATGTCTTTGTAGAAAAATGCCGCTTGCAGGAACAGATCTTCGTCGGCATACCAGCCAATGGACGCGTCATAGTTGACTGAGCTCATCGCCGTTAAACCCGGGTTACCAAATTCCAGAGTGTTATTGGAACTCAGGGTATAGGACTTAAGATCTTCTTCCGTAGGCGCAGGATCGCCAGGATTGATAGTGTCAGCCGGGTTGGCCGCACACTTGCCGGTGTTGGGGTTACAGAGTTCAAAATCGCTGGCAATAGTAGCGTAGGCGCGCGCCTGGTCAAACGACGGACGGGTGAAACTGGTCCAGATAGAACCGCGAATTGTCACGTCTTCACGCGGTTCATAGCGGTAGTGAATACTGGGGAACAGATCGTCGTATTTGGTTTTGGTGGCTTCCAGCGGAATCGAATAGTCGTAGCTAACAGTATTGCCCGAGCCAACATCGAAGTTGTCGTTGTTAATAGCCAGGTAGCCACCAGAGCTAAACTCGGTTTCCTCCCAGCGGACACCGGTAATCAAGGTTTGATTTTCACCCAGATTAAACTCGCCCATAAAGTAGGCAGCGGCGGTGTCTTCAGTGAGTGTGTAATCGCGGTAGGTACTCTCCAGGCCCTGTTGGGTATCGGTGCTGGCAATTACGCGCACTGTATCAATCAGGTTGTTGGCACCTGCCAGGGTAATTGCCGGGTAGACAAAGTTGGGGTGGCTCACCATGGCGTAATCGTGGTCAGTCAGGTCACTTTGAATATATTGGCGACACAACTGTGGATCATCTGCATTGGAACAGGCGGGGCTGAATGATGCCGGTGTCAGGCTCCAGCGATCCTGATTGCGCGTTCTTTCGCGCTGCTTAATGTTAAAGCCAGCTTTCCAGTAATTTAGC
>CBINKF010000266.1:0-5115 GCA_966251115.1 uncultured Cellvibrio sp. | reverse complement strand
CCCCAACTCAAACTGGGTATTGCCCGCCGACAGGCTGAGGGAGTCCACCAGGTTATTGAACATATAGTTGTAGTTGATATAGCCATAGAGCGTGCCTGAACCATCCAGGCTTGACAGCAGGGCCAGGGACAGGTGATCAAAACGCCCCAATGGCTGGTTGCTCTGCCATTCCAACATGGCGCGGTTTTCACCCGTGGCCTGGCTGCCGTAGTTGTCCACTTGCAGGCTAAGTGCTGGCGCTGGAATGGGTTCCACACGCAAATTCAAACGTATGCCATTGGTTTGGCTGGCGCGGGAGTAAAACGCAAAAACTTTTAAACCGGGAAAGCTTTTAAAGGCATTGACGCGGCGATTGAGCGCTTTGGCGTACAGCGGTTTGCCAATAAATGCCTTAAAAGGCGCGCTCAATTGTTCACTTTCAAGCGGTGTATGGTTGATTACATTGATGTCGGTAAGCTTGGCCTGTTGGTAGGCAAAATGAACCACGCCGTTGGTAATTTTTTGCGGTGGCAGGTACACGGAATGGAACAGGTAACCTTTGCTGCGCACAAACAGGGTTAGCTGGTCGGCCATCAAATTCAGTTGCTCCACCGTCATTTGCGCCGGGTACTTGGCCCGCTCCGCATTCATACGCGCATAAAGGGCGGTTAGGGTAATTTCCGGTTCCACCAAATCCGCACCGCTGCCCAGCACCAGGCTGCGCACCTCCAACAGCCCCCGGTAACTCTCACTGTCGTATTGTTCGGCCCTGGCGCCAAGTGCCGTTACCAAAGCGAGGGAAGCCAGCAGGTGTATAAGCCTGGTCAAATGACGGCCTGAGTAAGTTGACAAGTTGAGATCCCGTGACTGCTTGATAGGCGATAAAAAACCAATAACAACAAAGATTTACTTTAGTTTTTAGGATTATAGGTGAGTGCAGGCTGATCACCAATGGTGCAACTGGCTTTGTCGCCTAGGCCAAATGGCTTAGGCCATTGTATGGCTAACTGGCCAATAGTAAGCCGAGGGCGACAGGCATAGTCTGGATATCAAGGCGGTTGAGGAAAACTGTCGATGCAAGGAACCACTACAAAAACATTACTCCACCAATAATTGCCCCAGGTGCCTAAAGCGCTTAAACGACAGTCACCGAAGGCAGGCTCAGAATAACCAGGAGGCTCTATGAACTGTTATCAACCCTTAGATCGGCAAGCCTGTGAGGATCTCCCCATTATGGATATTCAGGTCAACACCCTCGGCGCAAGCGGAGCCAGCGCCCACGAAGAGCAAAATATAGCGCTGCTGCGCCACTCAATGATGCTGTTGGATGAGTGCAAGCGCCTGCTCGCCGAGCGCGAGCGGCTGCACAAAGAAATGGCCCAATGGCAGCAAATGGCCGAGCGCGATCGCCGCCAGTGCGAGCGTTTGCAGCTTGCCAATGAAAAACTTCAGCGCGATGTGGACAGCTTACTGGCCACCAATAAAGAGCAGGCAGAGCGCCTTAATCAAAGCCCCGTGCGCCTGTTGATCGAGCAGTTAAAACGTTTGAACAAAGATGCACCGGCACAGCGCTTGGCTTCTTAATTGATTCAGATTTACTAATTTTATGTTTTAAAAGGAAGCTAGACACTCCCGTGAAACTGGTGCAAGGAAATAGGGCCTGATAACACAATCCGGTGTTATCAGACTCTGCCCAGCGTCTGGCTACCTCCCGTCCCCTTGCAGTTGGTCTGTCGCTAGCGTGCGTTACAGGCCAACTCTTTTTCGGTTTTAAATTTAAACACTTTACGAATCACCATAGTGGCCGGGCAAAAACCGGTAAACGATTGCTGGAACAAATTCGCCCCGATAAACACCGTTAACCAGATAAAACCCGGGTGCACCCAATAGGTGAGGGCCACACTTAACAACACCATAAAGCCGGCAAAAGCCGTAAGCACACGTTCACTGGACATAGCACACCTCGCGTTAATAAAAGCCAATTGGCCCAATAAAAAGAATTTTTCCCGTCGGACATTGCCGAATCAGTTTTGTTTTGCATTTGGCTGATAGTGATAGGCGTAATAAACCACTGGAATCACAATCAGCGTCAGCAGCGTAGAAACCAGCAAACCAAAAATCAGGCTCACGGCCAGGCCGCCAAAAATCGGGTCATCGATAATAAAAAAGCCGCCCATCATGGCTGCAATGGCGGTCAGGCCAATGGGCAGGGCGCGCACCGCCGAGGCGTTGATAGTGGCCTCTTCCAGGCTTTTACCGCTGCGCACTTCCTGCTGAATAAAATCCACCAGCAAAATCGAATTGCGCACAATAATTCCCGCCAGGGCGATCATGCCGATCATGCTCGGCGCGGTGAACTGCTGCCCCAGCAGCGCGTGGCCGGGCATGATGCCGATAATGGTGAGCGGAATAGGGGCCATGATAATCAGCGGCACCGAGTAGCTTTTAAACATGCCCACCACCAGCAAATAAATCATCACCAGGCCCACCGAATAGGCGATGCCCATATCGCGGAAGGTATCCAGGGTAACCTGCAATTCACCGTCCCATTTCAAACTCCAGTTGTAGGGGTTTTGCGGTTGGGAATTTAAATATTGCTCGATGGGTTTGCCTTCACCTTTTTGTTTTCCGCCCAGAGGTGTATCACTCAAGCGAGCGTAAATAGCGGCTAATCCATAGAGCGGGCTATCGGTTTTACCGGCGACATCGCCCAGCACATAAACCACGGGTAACAGGTCTTTGTGGTAGATGGTTTGATTGCGTTGGCTAGTGATTACCTTGGTGACTTCCGAAATCGCCACCAGCGAGCCATCGCGCGCGCGGATATTTAATTTCAACACGCGATCGAGGCTGTCTTTTTCACCGGCGGGTAATTCCAGGCGCACAGGTACCGCCACCTTGGCGTGGTCGCTGTGCAGGTAACTGGCATCTTCACCGCCCAGGGCCGCCGCTACAGCGCTGGCCACTGCCATCTGATCCACACCCAGGCGCGCAGCGCGAGCGCGGTCTACCACAATCAGGTATTTGGTTTGCGGGGTTTCCAGGGTGTCGTCCACATCCACCACATCGGGCGTGGCTTCAAAGGCCGCGCGCACTTGCTTGGCCACGTCTAGCTGGCGCGGATAATCCAGGCCGTACACTTCGGCAACCAAAGGCGATAGCACCGGCGGGCCGGGAGGAACTTCCACCACTTTGACGTTAGCGCCAAACTCGGCGCCCACACCTTTAATCATTGCGCGTGCGGCCAAGGCGATTTCATGGCTTTTACGCTGGCGGTGATGTTTTTCCACCAGGTTCACCTGGATATCGCCCATATTGGCTTGATTGCGCAAATAATATTGACGCACCAGGCCATTAAAATTAATCGGCGCAGAGGTGCCGGCATAAAGCTGATAGTCGGTCACTTCAGGAATGGTTTCCAGTTTGTCGGCGAGTTCCTGCAACACGCGCTGCGTAGTTTCCAGCGGCGTGCCCTCAGGCATATCCACCATCACCTGGAATTCGCTTTTGTTGTCGAAGGGCAGCATTTTCAGCATCACCGCTTGCACGACTGCCAAACCCACAGATGCACTAATTGCAGCGAGAATCCCCACCAATAACCAAACCCGCGCTTTGCGCCCAGCTTGCTTGCGCAAAAAAGGCGACATAATTTTGCTGAAGAACGGTAAAAAGCGATTGCCGTGGCTGGCTTCTTCACTGTGGTTAGCAATTTCAACTTTTGCAAAAAGACGGCGATACAACCAGGGTGTAAAAATAAAAGCCACTGCCAAAGAAATCAGCATACCGCTGGAGGCATTTATGGGAATAGGGCGCATATAAGGGCCCATTAAACCGCTGACAAAAGCCATGGGTAATAATGCAGCAATTACGGTAAAGGTGGCGAGAATTGTGGGCCCGCCCACTTCATCTACCGCATGGGGAATAGCCTCAGTGAGCGAGAGTTTGTCTTGCGTCATATGGCGGTGAATGTTTTCCACCACCACGATTGCATCGTCCACTAAAATGCCGATGGAAAAAATCAGTGCAAACAGCGAGACGCGATTGAGGGTAAAGCCCCAGGCCCAGGAGGCAAACAGCGTAATCGCCAGGGTGACAATGACCGCTGCGCCCACAACAATTGCCTCGCGTTTACCCAGCGCAAACAGCACCAGTAAAATCACCGAGAGGGTGGCGAAAATTAATTTTTTTATCAGCGTCTGGGCTTTATCTTCGGCGGTGGCGCCATAGTTGCGGGTGACGCTCGCCTCTATGCCATCGGGGAAGTAAACACCGCGCAATTGTTGATAACGGGCGATCACATTTTTCGCTACATCAACGGCGTTTTCCCCCGGTTTTTTTGATACGGCAAGTGTAATCGCAGGAAAGCGGCCCGACGCACCTGATGCCTGGCTCTGGCCCTGCTGGCCGAGACCGTAAGTGACATAGTGTTTGGCTTGGTCGGCTTCCAAACTTACCTTGGCGACATCGCGCAAAAATACCGGCGCGCCTCGATACACACCCACCACTAAATCCGCCACTTCTTCCGGCTTCATTAAAAAATCGCCGGCTTGCACCAGCAGTTCGCGGTCATCTTTTACCAGGCTACCCGCCGGGGTGGAGGCGTTGGCAGCGCCCAGCGCTGCGCGCAGGTCGTCCAGGGTCAGACCATAGCCCGCCATGCGCTTCGGGTCGAAAAGCACATGCACGACTTTATCCGGCCCGCCGATGATGTCTATATCGCGGGTGCCAGGTACGCGCTGCAGTTCGGTCTGCAAGGCGCGGGCAACGCTGAGCAATTCGCTGTTAGTTACTGCGGGGTTTTTACTCCATAGGGTGCCGGTCACTATAGGCACATCATCAATGCCTTTGGGTTTAATAAGCGGTTGGCCTACGCCTAAATTGTGCGGCAGCCAATCGCCATTGGAGTAAAAAGCGTTGTACAGGCGCACTATGGCATCGGTGCGCGGCTCGCCCACATAAAAGCGCACTGTTAGCGCCGCCATGCCCGGCGCGCTGGTGGAGTAAATGTGTTCAACCCCTTTAATTTCAGAGACGATTTGCTCCGCGGGTGTGGTGACCAGCGCTTCCACCTCTTCGGCGCTGGCGCCGGGGAAGGGGATAAACACATTGGCGAAGGTGACGTTAATTTGCGGCTCT
>CBINKF010000265.1:0-5117 GCA_966251115.1 uncultured Cellvibrio sp. | reverse complement strand
TATTTTGTTTTATTTGCCTTTCTTTAACGCCTGCTGCAGCAGTGCGCCCCTGCTGCCCACGCTCGGGGCCGGGTTGTTGCGCTGGGCTTGCTTCTGTTGGTTTTGTGACATGCGGTTATTGTTGCCACCTTTGCCGCTGCCCCTGCTGTTAGATGAAGAGTTGCCCTCTACTTTTTCGCCGGGGGTATCGTCCAAACGTAGGCTGAGGGCGATGCGCTTGCGCGGTACGTCCACTTCCATCACCTTGGCTTTAACAATGTCGCCGGCTTTTACCGCTTCGCGCGGGTCTTTAATAAAGGTGTGCGAGAGTGCGGAGATGTGTACCAGGCCGTCCTGATGCACGCCTATATCGACAAAGGCGCCAAAGTTGGTGACGTTGGTGACTGTGCCTTCGAGGATCATGCCCGGCACTAGGTCGGTGATTTCCTCTACACCTTCCTGGAACTGCGCGGTTTTAAATTCGGGGCGCGGGTCGCGGCCAGGTTTGTCCAGCTCTTTAATAATGTCGGTGACTGTGGGCACACCAAATTTTTCGTCGGTGTAGTCGGCGGCTTTTAATGCGCGCAGGAAGGAGGAGTCGCCGATCAGGCCTTTAATCTCGCGGCTGTTTTTCGCCGCGATTTTTTCCACCACCGAATAGGATTCCGGGTGCACCGCCGAGGCGTCCAGGGGGTTATCGCCACCGGCAACGCGCAAAAAGCCCGCCGCCTGTTCAAAGGTTTTATCGCCCAGGCGCGGTACTTTTTTCAGCGCTGTACGACTTTTAAAAGCGCCGTTCTGGTTGCGGAATTCGACAATATTGTTGGCGATGGTGGTGTTGAGGCCAGACACCCGCGCCAGCAGCGCTGCCGAGGCGGTGTTGACTTCCACGCCCACGGCGTTTACGCAGTCCTCGACTACCGCATCCAGCGAGCGCGCCAGTTGCGATTGCGACACATCGTGTTGGTACTGGCCTACGCCGATGGATTTGGGATCAATTTTTACCAGTTCCGCCAGCGGGTCCTGCAAGCGGCGGGCGATAGAAATTGCACCTCTTATGGTGACGTCCAAGTCGGGGAATTCTTTCGCGGCAAACTCAGAAGCTGAGTAAACCGAGGCGCCGGCTTCGCTGACTATGACAGTGCTGGCATTAATATCTTTGTGGGCTTTGAGTACATCCTTGGCAAATTTTTCGGTTTCGCGCGAGGCAGTGCCGTTGCCAATGGCAATCAAGCCGACATTGTGCTTTTTGCACAGCGCCACCAGCATGGCTTCGGACTCGGCGATTTTATTAAGCGGCGGGGTGGGGTACATAACGCCGTGGTCGAGCACCTTGCCGGTGGCATCCACCACTGCCACTTTCACCCCGGTGCGCATACCCGGGTCCAGGCCGATGGTGGCTTTTTGTCCGGCGGGCGCGGCCAACAGCAAATCTTTTAAATTGGAAGCGAAAACTTTAATCGCCTCTTCTTCGGCTTTTTCGCGCAGCTCGCCGAGCAGATCGGTTTCCAAATGGGTGAGCAGTTTGACTCGCCAGGTCCAGCGCACTACCTCGGCTAACCAGCTGTCCGCCGCGCGGCCTTGGTCGCGCACTTGCCAGTGCTCGCCGATCATCACTTCGCAGGGGTGACCGATTCGAGTTTCTTCATCGCCCACTTTAATTGCCAGGGTGAGTACACCTTCGTTGCGGCCGCGGAACATGGCCAGGGCGCGGTGCGAGGGCACGGATTTAAGCGGCTCGTCGTGCTCGAAGTAATCGCGGAATTTTTGTACCTCTTGCGAGTTATCTGCGTCTTTGCCAGTGGCAACGCGCGCGCTTAGGGTGGCCTCAGCGTGGAGGAAGTTGCGCAGCTTGCCCAGTAGCTCGGCATCTTCGCTGAACTTTTCCATAAGGATGTACTTGGCACCGTCGAGGGCGGATTTCACATCGTTGATGCTGTGCTCGGCGTTAAAGTATTTGGCCGCTTCCACTTCTGGCGCGAGTGTCGGGTCCGCCAGCAGGGCTTCGGCCAATGGTTCCAGGCCCGCCTCTTTGGCGATCTGGCCCTTGGTGCGGCGCTTGGGTTTGTAGGGCAGGTAGAGGTCTTCCAGGCGGTTTTTGCTGTCGGCCAGCAGAATATCGCGCTCCAGCTCAGGGGTCAGCTTGTCCTGCTCGCCAATGGATTTAAGAATCGCGGCGCGGCGTTCCTCCATTTCGCGCAAATAGCGCAAACGCTCTTCCAGGGTGCGCATCTGGCTGTCGTCCAGGCCGCCGGTCACTTCTTTGCGGTAGCGCGAGATAAAGGGCACGGTGGCGCCTTCATCCAACAGCCCTACGGCGGCGCTAACTTGTTGTTCTTGAACGTTTAATTCGTCGGCAATGCGCTTGGAAATGCTGGGAATAACAATCGTCGGGTTGCTCATAATCGGGTAACTCGTGTTACGGCAAAAATGCGGAATAGTGGATGTGGCGAACAGTAAAAGGCAGTCATTATCCCCAATTTACGCGGGGTTTCCAGACTTGTATTTGCTGGCCGGCTGTGCGTGCCCCAGGCGTGACCTGGCCCGGCTCGGGGTTTAGGTCTGGGTCACATTTTTTTTAATTTGGTTGAATCCAAATGGCGTGCTACCCGCATCCAAGGAAACAGTAACCGGTTATACCCTCAAGTCTGCAACTGCACCCTTAAACGGAGCCCTTATGAGCAAGCAATCCCTGTTTACCCTGGCCGCTGCCAGCCTGTTGTTAGTATCCCAAGCCCTGTGGGCCGACAGCCGCGTCGCCCAGGAGTACCCGGTCAAGGACTTTAACGAAGTCTATGTGGGCGGCGATGCCCACCTGGAGATCACCCAGGGCAATGACGAATACCTGCGCGTGGAGGCCTCGGCCGATGTGATGAAGCGGGTCAAGGTTGACCTGGATGGGAAAAAATTGCGCTTGAGTGTAAAGGGTGATGGTCTGTTCAGTTGGTTTGGCGGTGGCAATGACGAGGTGCATGTGGTGCTGCGCGTTAAAGACCTGCGCTACCTGGATATTTCCGGGGCAGCCAATGCCCATATCGGCGATTTAAAAACGGCCAAGTTCAGCCTGCAGGCCAGCGGCGCGAGCAATGTGGAGATGATCGGCCTGGATGCCGATAGTCTCGACTTTGATCTCTCCGGTGCCAGCAACGGCCACCTGAATCGCATCGATGTCGCCAACCAAAATTATGACCTTTCCGGGGCGTCCAACCTGGATATTAAAGCCCCCAGCAGTGCCAAGTTTGTCGACCTGGATGCGAGTGGGGCGAGCAACTTTCGCGGTCAATTGCTGACCACCGCCAAGGCCAAGGCCGAGGCCAGCGGCGCATCGCACATTGCCTTTGGTGTCAGTGATGAGTTGGATGCAGAGGCGACCGGTGCCTCCAGTATTGATTACTGGGGCGCACCCAAAGCCAATACCCGCTCCAGCGGCGCCAGCAATGTGAATGCGCACTCGGGCAAGGATTAAGGGGAAACCTGCGTAAGTTCCAAAAAGGGGAGGCCATGGGGCTCCCCTTTTTTATTGGGTGTTGCGAACTCGCAGCGATCACGTCTGTCCCAAGGCCATTGTCGCCTTGTCTGATTAATCTGTTGTAGTGCTTTGCCCCCGGGTGTGAGCCTGCTAGGCTTTGCCGGCCTACACAATTTTTCGTTTAACGCGCTAATCTGGCTCTTTTTAACCACGCTCTAAGGGAATACAACATGATAAATCGTTACACCGCCCTGGCTCTCAGCATCTCCCTGGCCACCGGCCTTGCCCTCAGTGGCTGCCAAGCTCTCAACACAAGCAGCAGCACCGGTCAGGTTGCCGTCAGCCCAGATCAGGTAACCATCGTCAAAAGCCCCAATGACGACCGCCAATATCAGGCGCTGCTACTGTCCAACCAGTTGCAGGTCGTGTTGGTATCCGACCCCAGCCTGGAAAATTCCGCCGCATCACTCGCCGTGGGCGTGGGCAGCGCGCAAGATCCACAGGATCACCAGGGCCTGGCGCACTACCTGGAGCACATGTTGTTTTTAGGTACCAGCAAATACCCCGAGCCGGACGGTTTTATGAAGTTCACCTCGGAAAACGGCGGCTACACCAACGCCTTTACCGCCTTTGATAAAACCAATTTTATGTTCCAGGTAAACTCGGGCAAATTTGACGAAGCCCTGGACCGCTTTAGCGATTATTTTAAAAGCCCGACCTTTGACCCCCAATTCAGCGACAAGGAGCGCCACGCGGTCAACAACGAGTGGTCCATGCAAAAAGCGCAGGACAACTGGAATCTTTTTGCCCTGGACGGCATTACCGGCAACCCCAAAAATCCGCAGGCCAAATTTAATATCGGCAACCTGGATACCCTGGTGGACAAGCCCAACTCGGTGTTGCAGGAGCAGCTCAAAGATTTTTACAACCGCTATTACTCGGCCAATATTATGCGCCTCACCCTGGTGGGCAAGCAGAGCCTGCCAGAGTTAAAAGCCATGGCCGAAAAATATTTTGCGGCCATTCCCAATAAGGCCATCGAGCGCCCGCAAATTACCGTGCCCGGCCTCACCAAAACCCAATACGGCATGAGCATCCACTACAACCCCATTAAGGATTTAAAGGTCCTGTTTGTGGATTACCCGGTGCAGTCACTTAAACCCGAGTGGCGCTACAAGCCGGGCGAGTTTGTGCACAACCTGATCACCTCGGAAGAGCCGGGCACCCTGTGTGAACAGTTGCGCGCAAAAGGTCTGGTGAAATTGGTTAGCGCCAGCTTTAACGACGACACCTACGGCAAAGATGGTTATTTTCGCGTCCAGGCGGAGCTGACCGATATGGGCCTGGCGCACCAGGACGAAATCGTCGCTGCGATTTTTGCCTATGTCGACATGGTAAAAGCGCAGGGGCTTAAACCGGCCTACTTTGATGAATTAAAAACCATGCGCAGCAAGGATTTTGTTAACGCCGCCAAGCCGGATGCACTCAATCAAGCGGTAGAGCTGAGCATGAAGCAATTTGATCTGCCGGTCGCCCATTTGCTGGATGCAGATTACGTTTACGAAAAATACGACGCAAAAAAAATTCGCAGCCTGTTGAATGAGTTGGATGAAAAACACGCGCGCATTTGGTATGTGAACGATAACGAAAAAGTGGAAACTCCTATCCC
>CBINKF010000264.1:0-5127 GCA_966251115.1 uncultured Cellvibrio sp. | reverse complement strand
AGCAGGACGATATGATCATTCTGCGCAACACGCTGCTGGATGCCAAAAAAACGGAACTGCAGCACTCGCTGGATATAGCCCTCTCTGCAATCAAACCCTATTTGGAATCCCCCGATGCAGATGCCAAGGCGCAGGCGGTGGCGGTTTTGCAGCGCTTAAAATACGGCAAGGATGGTTATTTTTTTGGTTACGACGGCGAGTCTGTACGGGTGTTTTCTGGCAGCGATAGCGCCAAAATCGGAGAGAGCTTTCGCAACTATAAAGATGTTAATGGCGTTTATTTAATTAATGAATTGGTCAAGCGTGGGCAGGCTGGCGGCGGCTATGTAACCTACCATTTTCCGCGTCCCGGCAATGACACCCAGGCGTTTCCCAAGTTGAGTATTGCAACCTGGATAGGCAAGTGGAACCTGATGTTGGGCACGGGTTTTTACATCGATGACATAGACACAGCGGTTGCCAAGGCAGAGGCGATTAGTCGCCACCATATTCAGCAGACGCTGTTGCAAATATTTATAGTTACCGCAGTCATTTTGGCGATTGTGCTTGCGATAGCGCTATTGATGACGCAAAAAACGCTGGCGCCAATAAATGCCCTGGCGCAAAGCCTGCGCGAGATTGCCAGCGGTGGTGGCGACCTGACCCGCCGCTTGCATAAGGCTCAGGATGACGAGCTGGGTGAAGTCACAAGTGCATTTAATGAATTTGTTGGCAGTATTCATCGCATGGTCTCGCGTATTCAGGATCTGACCCAGGCGCTGGGCAAGGTGAGCGAGTCAGTGGCCACCAATACCACCAATACCTTTCAAACTCTCGATCATCAGCGCGAGCAGACTCTCCTGGTAGCCAGCGCCATTAATGAAATGGTGGCCTCTGCGCAAGAGGTGGCACGTACTACCCAGCAGGCCGCCGAAGTGGCTAATTCTGCCGAGCAATCCTCGATGGATGCGGAGCAGACTGCCGGGCAATCTATCAAGCAAATCCATGAGTTATCCTCTGAGGTGCGCCTTAACACCGAAGGCTTAACCCAACTGCAAGCCGATGTGGAAGGAATTGGCAAAGTGTTGGATGTGATACGCGGTATTGCCGAGCAGACTAATTTACTTGCGCTCAATGCCTCTATCGAGGCGGCGCGCGCGGGTGAGCAGGGGCGCGGATTCGCGGTAGTGGCCGATGAAGTTCGCGCGCTGGCGGCGCGCACCGCCGATTCCACCCAGGAAATTCACATCATGATCCAGCGTTTGCAAACCAGTACCGGCAGTGCCAGTGAATCCATTAAACGCAGCCTGGCCAAGGGCGATACTTCTGTGCAGTTGGTGGGTGCGACTGCAGATGTTTTGCGTTCCATTAGCCAGCAAGTGAGCACTATTAGCCAACGTGGTTTGCAAATTGCCACTGCCGCCGAAGAGCAGACCCAGGTGATTGAATCTATCAATGCCAGTATGCACCGGATAGCTGACGCCACTGAGTCCGCCAGTCAAAGCGCTTCTCAGGCTCATGGTCTGGGGGCGGAGGTGAAGCAAATTGGTCAACAGCTGCAAACATTAATTGGACAATTTAAGTTGTAAGCGGCGCTGCTCTTCGAGTTGGCTGCTTTTGCTTTGCATTGACTGCCTCGAAAACCTGGGTCAACAAGCTGCTAGCGAATCCCCTGCTGCGCCAACCACTGCTTGAATTGCGGCAAGGGCATAGCGCCGGACATGCGCGCCACTTCTTTTCCGTCTTTAAACACCATCAAGGTTGGAATGCTTTGAATGCGCCAGCGCTGGGCAATGCTGGGTACAGCTTCGGTGTTGAGTTTGGCAAAGCGCGCCTTGGGTTCAAGCTGCGCGGCGGCCTGTTCAAAGACCGGGGCGAAGCTGCGGCAGGGGCCGCACCAGGGCGCCCAGCAGTCGACCACTATGGGGATGTCGTTATTGTCCATAGTGGCGGCGACATTGCCTGGGTGCAGCTCCATGGGTTTACCGGCGAACAGCGGCTTTTTGCATTTGCCGCAATTGGGCTTGTCGGTCAGGCGCTCATCCGGCAGACGGTTGGTGGCGAGGCAGTTGGGGCAGTTGATGTGGGCCATGGGCTAGTCTCGGTAAGCAATTAGGTGGGGCGTGTGAGCGCCATTATTGGTGTTTAGTTGGGGGGAGCCGGGGCAAATTTCAATTGCTGTCGGTGCCGCTTGTTTAATTATTTTGGGGTAGCTCGTTTAATTATTTTGGCGATGCTCGCTTATCGCCATTTGATCATTTTTCAATCTTGCCAAGGATTATACTTACTAAGGTTACTCAGGTAGGGAGCAGTCAATGCGTAGTTATATTCGCCATCCAACGGCCATTCCCATTCAGGTTAGTGCCGGTCATTTCGACTCAAATTTAGTTAGCGCGCGCAACCTGAGTGCCGGTGGACTTTGTTTTGTCACCAGTGAGCCGGTTAAGGTGGGCACCAAGGTGGATTTTTGGATTCCCATGGTGCAGCCCGAATATCAGGGGACGGGCGTAATTGTGTGGCGCCGCGAGCGCGCACCCAAGGGCTATGAGGTGGGGGTGCGCTTTACTACCGAAGATGAATATTTTCGCGCGCGCATGGTGGAGCAGGTCTGTCGCATCGAGGACTATCGCCAGCGCTTGGCGCTGAAAGGCCGCCTGCTTACCAGTGAGGAGGCGGCCAAAGAATGGATAGCGCGCTACGCCTCGGATTTTGCCCAGGAGGACATGCGTTTGCATTGAGTTTTAGATCAGGCTGAATTGGCGTTAACAATAAGCCGAGATAAGAAAGAGGGTAGATCTATTGGGCTGTCGCAAGCTGGATACCGCTGTTTACAGGGCTAGCCAGTTATTAGGATTATCCAGCGGCGACAGCACTGCTCTTGCCTGTTTAATTTAATGCCAGGCGATAAATGGATTAAAAATTCGCTGCCAGCCGGTAAATTTGAGCGGAGCCCCCAGTACGGTTAAGCAGATACAGTCCTCATTTTGCAGGGCCGTAGGTGTGTGCTTATGGCTGGGGTCGCGCGCAATAAAGTCGCCGCGATGGTAAACCCCCATTTCATCCGAAAACCCACCACTTAGCACGACTGTGTACTCCAACCCCCGATGGGTGTGGGTGGGTACTTTTGCACCCGCGCTAATTTTTTGCAGCACTACCTGATAGCCGGGAATATCAATAATCGAACTCAAATCAAATTTAAAAATGCTGCGGGTCTGGCGCTGCCAGGGCAGTTGCTCCAGCGATGTGGGCAGGTATTTGAGCAGTGGATTCCCGCTATTGCCAGGGCCTTTAGTGCCAAGGGTTTTCGTGTCGCGGGTTGTAGTGCCAACAGGGGGAGCGCCAAGGGTTTTGCCAGCAGCGCCGGCCGCTTCACTCGGGGCGCTCTCGGCAGCGCTATCTGCAGGCGCTTCCAGCTTGGCCATCAGCGTTTCAAAGGCTGAGCCCTCCAGGCTTGCCGGTGTAATTTGCTCCAGCAGGCTGCCGCCCAGTTGATCCAACTGGCGCTGCTGCTGACGGCACTGGCGGCAAAAACTCAAATGCACCCTTACAGCGAGTGCCTGGGCAATGCTCAGGCTGCCAGCATTAAAGCTCAGCAGCAGGCCGGGCTCAGGATGAAAACCACTCATAACTCTGTTGCCTCAAACATAATGCGCAACTTTTGCAGCGCCAAACGAATACGACCTTTAAGGGTGCCCAGTGGAATTTGCAGCTCGCTGGCCACCTCCTCGTGGGTTTTGCCCTCGTAATACACCTTACGCAGCGCGATCATCTGCTCCTCTGGCAATTTGCGGATAGCGTCGCCGACGTATTTTTCGGTGGACAGGTTCTGGATACTGAAAACCGTTGTGTCTTCGTCGCTGGGAATTTGCCACAGCTCCTCGGTTTCCAGGGTGATTTCGGCCTTGTGGCGATTTTGACGGCGCAGCAGATCAATGCGCTGGTTGCGCGCTATGGTAAAAATCCAGGTGGATACCGCCGCCAGCTCCGAACTGTATTTGGCGGCGTTGCGCCAGACGCTGGTCATTACCTCCTGCACCAGTACCTCTGCCTGCTGGCTAAACCCCTGGTTGATGGCGTAGGCCTTGATGCGCGGCCCAAAGTGCTCGTAGAGCTCGCGAAAGGCGCTGCGGTCATTACTCTGCGCCACACGCGCCAGCAGCCCAGCCCAATCGCGGGTGGGTTCTGCGCCGGCCTGGGTGGGTGGCTCTTGCATGGGCTTGGCCTTGAAAATGTGTCTATGTTTGATAGTCATTGCAGTATGGGCGACCTAGCAAAGTGATTTCCAGTGCTATTTGTACGCCGGCTGTGGGCTCGCGGATCAGTGGGCGGGTTTCACTGGGTGCTCCTTTGGAGTTTTGCTTATAGCAATAGTCGTCGCTTATAGGTGCTTATAATCTGCGGCGATTCTGTGGCCTGCTTCCCAGTCCCGGGGCATCTAGTGGGTGTGCGACTGCGGCTAAGCTGGCGCGCTATAAGCGTATTTTGTGGCTATAAGCGATTTTTGCCAAAAAACTATAAGCAAGTGCCAGGTGTGGTTAATTGTTTTGCACAAGTACATGATTTTAATAGGAAAATAAACTTGGCCGTGAGTTTGCTTTAGCGCAGGGACTAGTCCCTATTTTGCTAAAGGAACCCCCTATGAATCCGCTAAGACTTGCTCTGTCGGGCGCTCGCCCATCGGCCTCGCCACTGCTGGTTGTCCCCCTGCTGGTTGCCCTGTCGCTGGTCTTACCGGGGTGCGGCGGGGGCGGCAGCGGCCCGCTCGATCAATACGACACGGGCGACAAGTCATCCCGCGCCCAGGTTTCCAGCGCGCCAGCCTCCTCATCGTCCAGCAAGCCGGCATCTTCTACTTCTAGTTCACCGGCATCGTCCAGCGCTGGCCAGAGCAGCCTGTCCAGTGCTGCCAGCGTCGCTAGCGTGGCAAGCGCTTCGGCGCTGAGTGCGTCTAGCTCCAGTGTACCTAGCTCCAGTGGGGCAGTTGTTAGCTCTGCGGCGACCAGCAGCCTGAGTTCGTCCAGCGTCAGCAGCTCCTCGGCGGCCTCCAATCATGCTCCCCTGGCCGATGCCGGGCGCGACAGCTACACCTATGTTGGCGCCAGTATCAGCCTGGATGCCGGGGCCAGCAGCGATGCCGATGGCGATACC
>CBINKF010000263.1:0-5131 GCA_966251115.1 uncultured Cellvibrio sp. | reverse complement strand
CCCTGCAGCATCAACCCATATAAAAACGGCTTGAGGATGCTGCCGGTCGAGCGCGGTCGCTGGATCAAGTCCAGTGCCGGGGCATATTGGCTCTGCCCATGCCAGGCCTGGTTACCCACATAAGCTCGGGTTTTGTTGTGCTGGTGGTCCAGCACTAGCACGGCGATATTGTGCACCCCCTCGTTGGCCAGGCGCAGGGACTGGCGCTCGGCGATGGCCGCAACCCGGCGCTGCAAGTTGGCATCGAGGGTGGATTCAAACAGCGACTGCGCGGGAAATTTAGCTTTTAAGGTGGACAGCAGGTGGGGCGCCAATTGCGGCAGTGGCTGCGGTCGTTCGGGCAGCGGTTCCAGCAGTGCCAGTTGCAAATCCAGGTCGCCGAGCAGACCGCGCCCGTGGAGGCGCTGCAGCAAACGGTCGCGCTTGGCTTTTAGGCGGTCGCGCTGGCGCCCCGGATGAATAAGCGCGGGGCTGTTGGGCAGCACCGCCAGAAGTGAGGCCTCGGCCCAGCTCATGGCTTCGGGCGCGCGCCCAAAGTAGCGCCAGGCCGCCGCGCGCAGGCCAACAATATTGCCGCCAAAGGGTGCCTCGCTGGCGTAGTGGCGCAGTATCTCGGTTTTACCCAAGCGCCATTCCAGGCGCAATGCGCAAAAGGCCTCCACTATTTTGGCGTGCAGATTACGCGCTGGGTTTGCGCCCTGCTGTGCCTGGCGCTCGATGCGCGCCAATTGCATAGTCAGGGTACTGCCACCACTGACCACACGACCCGCGCGCAGGTTGCTGTAAGTGGCGCGCACCAGCGCCAGCGGGTTTATGCCCGGGTGATAGAAAAACTGGCGGTCCTCAAACTCCAGCAGCGCCTGCTGGTATTTGGTTGGCAGTTGGGTGACAGGTGCAAAACGCCACTGCTGGTCGCGCGCGATGCTGGCGCCGAGCAGTTGACCGTTGCTAGCGGTGAGCATACTGGCGTAGTCGTTGGTCGCGGGCGGTAAAGGCGAAAATTGTAACCAGAGAATAAACGCGAGAAAGAACAGGAGTGCGGCACTCAATCGGCGCCGCGCCAGCAAGCGCCTCAGCTGGGCGCGGCAGAAACTTAGCAGCACCGCCGGATGCAGCATCCGTCGTTTGCGCAACAAGGGCTAATTAACCCTTATATTCTAGCAACTGCAAACTCTGGCGATAAAAATCCACACTGGCTTTGTGGTCGCCGAGCTTTTCCATCAGTGCCGCCAATTCCATTGCCGTCTCCACTTGCCGGTGCAACTTGAGACTGCGCTGTAAATAGTCGCGCGCCTGCTCCCACTGCTCGTTGCGCAGCGCCAACCGGCCCAGGCTCAGCAGCAGATTGGCGTCGTTGGGGTGCTTTTTAAGCCAGGCTTCGGCGGTGCGAATTTGGGTGCGAATTTCTTTTAACTGCAAACGCCCGTACAGATTAACCAGCGGGCCATACCACTCATCGGCGAGGGATTTGCGCACCACTGCTTCCGCTTCCAGATCCTGGTAGTTATCGGCCAGCGCCTGGGCATAGGCGAACACCACTTCTGGCAACTTTTGCTGCGCGCGCGGCAGGTTGCGCCACACATCCTGCAAATAGGGTAAGCGCTCGGCAATTAATTTTTGCTGGGCATTGATATTGGCATCCTTGAGCTGTTCGCTCGCCAGACGCACTTCCAACTGCTGCAGCTCCGGTACCGAGAGCACCTTGGCTTTGCGCATCGCGGGCGATAATTCCTGCAGCGCGCGCCAGTTGTTCTGCGCTAAATAAATTTGATGGAGCAAATCCAATACCGCCGGCAACTTGGGAAACTGCAGCTCCACCGGTTTGATAACCGCCAGCGCCTGGGTAAAGTGCCCGGCCTGCACCAGCAGGCGCGCGCGGGTAAGGGTTACCGGCAATTCGCTCTCGGGCAGCTTGCGCGCCAGTTCCAGCAATCGCTCGGCCTCCGCTTCATCGCCCATTTCAAAACTGGCGCGCGCCGCTGCTATGTGATTGGCCAGGGGAAATTCAATGCGCTCCAAAGTGCGCACCAGTTTTTTACGCGCTTCAAACCAATCGCCCACCAGGTAATCGACCATGCCATTGGCGGCGCGTTTTTGTGCGCGTTCAACACTGCCAAATAAAAAGATTTCGCGGAAGCGGCGAGCTATGTGCAAGCCGCTGGCCAGCGCCCATTTAATTGCCCAAAACACCCCGACGAGCGCAACCAGCGCCATGGCAGCAACCCAGAGTGTCATCTCGATAGTTTTGGTACCAAAGGCGATCAGGACGTAGCCATCACCTTGCGCCAGTAAAAAAATTAGCGCTGCCGCCAGCAGCACAAAAACCAATGCAGCGAGGAGGCGTCGTTTCATTGTTCACCCCCTGAGCGTTTCGCGCTGACCTGCTCGCGCTTGGCGATATAGTCATCCAGTGCCGCCGCAGAATTGCCAAAGTTAGTCAACTCGGGGGCAATATCCTCGTTTTGCAGGCTCTGCAATTCATCCAGCACCGCCTTGGCTTGGTTGTTCAGCGTGTAATACTGATTGATCCAGTTTTGTGCTTTTACCAGGCTGTCCTGAAATATTTGCGCATCATTACGCAGCAGCGCTACCTGTGCCTGTTCAAACATCAAGTGCAAATTTTGTTGTAGATAGGTTTGTTCGCTAGGGGGCAAAAGCGCGTTAACCGCGCGGCCGTGATCGCGCACGCGCACATAGGTGCCCAGTTTATGCAGCAGCGCATAAAATTTGCGCGTAACCATTTGTCGCCAGGTTTCATTAGCCGGTGCAGCGGGTTCGTCCTCGTCGTCCGGCGATGACCCCAGGGGTTCGACAAAGGGAATTGCGTCAATTTGGTTGGAGAGTGTAGTCAGACGCAGGAAGATACCTTCGCGATCAACCACATTGGCCGTTTTAAGTACGGCAATTTCTTCGGCCAGGGTTTTGCGCACGCCCAGCAATTCGGATTGGTTGATATCGCGCAGTACATCGTCGGCCGAAAGCGCCAGTGCCAGCGCATTCTGGCTGTCTTTTTCGAGCAGGATGCGCTGATTGGCGAGGCGCAGCAGATACTGGGCCTCCGCCAGTTTCCAACTGTCCTGGTTGGTGCTGGCAAAGGCATTCATACGCGCAGAGTTGCGACTGACCTCCTGCGCGAGAGCATCAAGGTTGTTTTGCATGCTGGTCTGCTGGTCGACCAATTCTTTGTCGATATTGTCCTGCAGGTTGCGCTGGCTGTCTTCAACGCTCTGCTGTTGCTGCTCAAGGCGCATCTGCAGAGTCAGAAGGGTTTGCTGTTGCTCTTGCGAATTGTGATACAGCCAAAAGACCCCGGCCATAAGCGCAAATGTCAGCAATATCACCCAAAACGCCAGCAGGTAGACACTCAGGCTGGTGCGCGCACGTTCGCCTCTGGGCGCCTGGGCGCGCGGGCCAGGTTTGGCTGGCGCGGTTGCGGGTTCGCCCGTTGATGACTGAGGTTGTTGGCTGGTTTCTGCGTTGATGATATCGCTCACGGAATAGATCTCTTGCTGATTCACTGCGTTGTATTAACAATCTTTATGCTGGCAATTTTAGCTCGACAAAGATTGAGACCTGGCGTCTATCAACGCCTGGGTCATAGCCCCGTCCGTGGCATTGGTTGCGCAGAGCACTGCAGCAAAGCCCGCCTGCCCGGCCAGTTGCGCCACTCGCTCACTGGGCACCAACAGATAACTTTGGCGGAGCAATTCAGCCAGGTCACGCGGTAATTGGCTGATTAAATGCTGTAAATTTTGCAGGCTTTCACCGCTGTGCAGCGCCATAACATTAGTGTATTTCTGCCACTCCTGCCGCTTGTTCAACAGCAATTGCAACTGCTCTGGCGCCGCCTCTGGTAACTGGCGCTGGTAAACTTCGCAGTAGTCCACCTGGGCGCCGCGCTCGCGCAATATCTCGGCCAGATGGCCGCGCCCGCCCAGGCCGCGAAAAATTACAATTTTTTCACCCGCCACTTGTTGCAGCGCGGGGCTTTGCAGCAGGGCTTCACTGGTCATGCTACCAGATTCACTCTGGACCAGATCCTCCACTGCCAAGCCCTCGTTGAGCAGACCGCGAGCGGTGGCTGCTCCCACCGCAAAATACTCAATACCTATGGGCAGCTGCGGCCAGTATTTATCCAGCCATTCCAAACCATAGCGCACCGCATTCTGGCTGACAAAAATGGCCTTTTGATAAAGGTCGAAATCCAACACCCGATTTTGAATGGCACGCTGCTGGTCGGCGCCAACGAGCGGGCATATTGCCAGCAACTCCAGCAACTCAGCGGTAAATCCCCGCGCTTGCAATTGCGCTGCCCAGGGTTCGGCCTGCGCCTTGGGGCGCGTAATAACAACGCGCCAGGGGCGGCTGCTATTCAAGCTCGCTGCCATAGACCTCAGCCAAAATACGATCGGCGCCGGCGGCGAGCAAGCGCTCCGCCAGCGTCACCCCCAGCTGTTCCGCCTGGGCGACGGGGCCTTCAATTTCATCAAATAACAACTCGCTGCCGTCGGGTGCACCCACTAGACCACGCAGCCATAACTGGTCGCCGCGATGCAGGGCATAGCAGGCAATAGGCACCTGGCACCCGCCCTGCAAGCGGCGATTCAGCGCCCGTTCCGCCAGCACCTGCTCGGCGGTGGGCTGGTGATGCAGGGGTTTGAGCAGCGCAAGCGTTGCCTGATCGCTGAGCCGGCACTCGATACCCACCGCGCCCTGGCCACCGGCAGGCAGGCAAAACTCCGGGGCAATAAGTTCGCGGATACGGTCTTCCAATTCCAGGCGAATCAGCCCCGCCGCGGCGAGGATAATTGCATCGTACTCGCCATCATCGAGTTTTTTCAGCCTGGTTTGCACATTGCCGCGCAGGAATTTCACCTGCAGGTCGGGGCGCTTGGCCAGTAACTGGCACTGGCGGCGCAGGCTGGAGGTGCCCACCACCGAGCCGGCGGGCAGCTCGCCCAGGTTGGCAAACTTATTGGAGACAAAGGCATCGCGCGCATCCTCGCGCGGGCAGATCACCGCCAGGCCCAGCCCCGCAGGGAATTCCATAGGTACATCTTTCATGGAGTGCACAGCAATATCCGCGTCCCCCTCCAGCAGCGCCTGCTCCAGTTCTTTGACAAACAGACCC
>CBINKF010000262.1:0-5134 GCA_966251115.1 uncultured Cellvibrio sp. | reverse complement strand
GGTATTAATATTGACCACAGCCTGTACTTTTTGGCTGGCTGCGGGTGATGCTGGGGAAGATACAGTTTCCGCAGCAAAACAACTGAGGGAAAAACCAAACACGAGGCACACAATAGAGAGAAAGGAAAATATTGACTTCATAGAAACTCCTTTTAATTAATGGGATAATGTGCGACTCCTTAACTGCACAAGCCGATCATAGAGAGATGCCATATTAATGACCAGCAGTTTATCTCTGCATTCCCTGTGCGAAATTTCTCACAAATTAGCATTACGTGATGCAATTAACAAAAAAGGCCCATTGGGCCTTTTTTGTTCGACTGTGCCAGTTACTTCAGCAAGTCGCTGATGTCGCGCGCGCCCCAATGGGGAAAATGCTTGCGGATTAGCGCGTTCAACTCCACTTCAAACTCACTGAAATTGGTTTTAGCGGTTTGCTCTACCGCAGTCAGTGGATTAATCACCATGCCCGCACCTACAGTAATATTGGTGAGGCGATCTATCACTATAAAGGCACCTGTTGCGCGATTTTGTTTGTAAGTATCGGCAACCACTGGCTGCGTGAGCAACACATCGACAACGGCAATATCATTCAGCTGCAAGTCCGCAACCTGAGAATGCTCTTGCGTATTCACATCCACACGATAATTGATTGCTTCGACCTGACCACTCACTTGTTTACTGGCAAATTTAAACAAATATTCTGACCCGGGCTTCATCACTTTCTCGGTCATCCATACCATATGAGCCCTTAGGTGATTCGATTGAGGCACCTGCGCCGAATCAAGCACGAGCATATCACCGCGACTAACATCAATTTCATCCGTCAAAGTAATAGTTACCGCCTGGCCGGCAAAGGCCTCCTGCAAATCGCCGTCAAAAGTCACTATGGATTTGACCTGACTGGTTTTGCCAGAAGGCAAGGCGCGCACGCGATCTCCCACCTTAACCACACCTGAGGCCACATTCCCGCAAAAGCCACGGAAGTTGAGGTTCGGGCGATTTACGTACTGTACCGGAAAGCGGAAGTCATCAAAGTTTTTATCACCTTCAATGGAAACCGTTTCGAGAATTTCCATCAAGGTCTGCCCCTTATACCAGGGCGAACGCTCAGAGCGATTTACAACGTTATCGCCTTCAAGTGCAGAAATAGGCGCGAAAATCACGTTCTCCATGCCTAATTTTGCGCTGAACTCGAGATAATCGGCTTTGATTTTTTCAAATACAGATTCATTGAAATCAACTATGTCCATTTTATTAATGGCTACGACTATGTGTTTAATGCCCAACAGCGAAGCGATATAGCTGTGACGGCGAGTCTGGGTCATTACACCGTGGCGCGCATCAATCAAGATAATTGCCAAATCGCAAGTAGAGGCACCGGTCGCCATATTGCGCGTGTACTGCTCATGACCGGGGGTATCAGCAATAATGAATTTGCGCTTGGCAGTCGAGAAATAACGATAGGCCACATCGATGGTAATACCCTGCTCGCGCTCAGCTTGCAAACCATCAACCAACAACGCCAGATCAATTTTTTCGCCGGTGGTGCCGTGCTTGGTGCTGTCAGAGCGCACAGCTTCAAGCTGATCTTCATAAATCATTTTGGAATCGTGCAGCAAACGACCAATCAAGGTGCTCTTGCCGTCATCTACACTGCCGCAGGTGAGGAAGCGCAGCAGTTCTTTTTGTTCATGTTGAGCCAGGTAAGCATTAATATCCTGGGCGATCAATTCAGATTGGTGACTCATAAGGGACTCTTTTGCATCACAATATTCGGTGAAATTTACTTCGCGTTGCGACAATAACTGGAAATAAGCGACTATTACTGGAAGTAGTCTTTAGAAGTAACCTTCCTGCTTTTTCTTTTCCATAGAGCCTGAACTATCGTGGTCAATAACACGGCCCTGGCGTTCGGACGTAGTAGTCAGCAGCATCTCTTGAATAATTTCCGGCAAAGTTGTCGCCTCAGACTCAACCGCACCAGTCAGCGGATAGCAACCGAGGGTGCGGAAGCGAACCATTTTTTCTTCCACTGCTTCATTTGGGTCAATAGGCATACGATCATCGTCAACCATAATGAGGGTGCCATTGCGCTCAACGACTGGACGCTTGGCCGCAAAATACAGGGGAACAATAGGGATATTTTCCAGGTGAATGTATTGCCAAATATCCAGCTCAGTCCAGTTGGACAAAGGGAACACACGAATGCTCTCACCTTTATCAACGCGACCGTTGTAAATGTTCCACAGCTCAGGGCGCTGATTTTTCGGGTCCCAGCGGTGATTTTTATCACGGAATGAATAGACACGCTCTTTTGCTCGAGACTTTTCTTCGTCGCGACGGGCACCACCAAATGCGGCATCAAAACCGTATTTGTTCAGCGCTTGCTTGAGCGATTGAGTTTTCATAATGTCCGTGTGCTTGGCACTGCCGTGGGTAAAAGGGTTGATACCCATTTCCACGCCCTCTTGATTGATATGCACAATCAGGTCCCAACCCAACTCTTTTACTCGCTTATCGCGAAACTCGATCATCTCCTTGAATTTCCAGGTGGTATCCACATGCATCAAGGGAAATGGCGGTTTGCCAGGATAAAAAGCCTTCATAGTAAGGTGCATCATCACCGCTGAGTCTTTACCAATAGAGTAAAGCATGACTGGCTTGTCAAACTCTGCCGCCACTTCGCGGATGATGTGAATACTTTCAGCTTCAAGCTGCTTCAGGTGAGTCAAGTTGTAGACTGACATTAACTGGATACCCGTTGAGAGATTAGAATCGGCCCAAAACGCCGCGATTTTATGCAGCGGCGATTATATAGAGGCTAATGGAAAATTTAACGACTAAATGTTTCTAAGGTTATTCCTTAAGGTTTGAATACCCTAGCCTTTTGATTCCTCGCTTTTAGCAAGCTTGGTTTGAACCTGGCGCATAGCCAACAGATGCGTAAATTCATCCCTGGCCTCTTTGGCACGACTAAAAACTTCGAGCAGATACTTGCTATCCTCCTGCTCAATACTGGCGCGCAGACGCGATAAGTTGGCGATAAACATGTCCATGGAGTCAAGTATGGCGGCGCGGTTGGCCCGCATTATATCGTGCCACATCACCGGATCACTGGAGGCTATGCGAGTGAAATCGCGAAAACCGCCTGCGGCGTAACGAAAAATATTAGGGTTGCCTATATCCTGGGCCAGAGTATCCACCAGCGAATAGGCGATAACATGAGGCAAGTGGCTGGTCGCTGCCAGCACCTCATCGTGCTCGGCCACAGACATGGAGAGGACTTCTGCACCCACGGCTTGCCACATATCAACCACTAATTGCAGGTGCTGAGGAGCAGTATTGGCTTCCGGTGTCAGTATCACCCGGTGCTTTTCATAAAGATTGGGATTGGCAGCGGTCACGCCGCTTTTTTCCGAACCGGCAATGGGATGCCCCAAAACCAATTGCTGCGGCACCTGGCCAAATACTCGCACCGCAGCCTGCTCCACACTGCCCTTCACACTGGCGCCATCGGTAAGAGTTACCTGCGACGAAACACTGGCTTTTATATCCATTAAAACTGACTCAACCGCCAAGGTGGGAACGGCGATAAAAATCACGTCTCCCGCCCCCAGCTCTGCGGCAATATCCGTCAGCGAAACATAAGCGCGATCTACAACCTTATGTGCAATTGCCTCGGCACAGGTTTCCGCCGTGCGGCCTATTCCTATCACTTCGCGACAGGCGCCGCGCAATTTCAAGCCAGTTGCGAGACTGCCCCCGATCAGGCCCATGCCAACAACCACAAATTTGTTGATAAGAGGTGCTGAGTCAACCATGGGCACTAAAGTACAGCCTTTGGGTAGGAGCCAAGCAGCTTAAGATCTGCACAGCGAGCCGAAACTTCAGCCAGAACTTCACTGATGAGCGGGTCCTGCACATGACCGACAAAATCGATAAAGAAGACATAAGTCCACACACCTGTGCGCGAGGGTCGGGTTTCTACACGCGTCAGATCAATGCTGTGGCGATGGAAGGGTTCAAGTAAATTATGCAGCGCGCCCGGTTCATTGCGCATGGCTACCACAATGGAGGTTTTATCCACACCGCTGGGCGGAATGGCCTGCTGGCCGATAATTAAAAAACGCGTGGAGTTATCTGGTTGATCTTCAATTTTTTCAGCCAGGATTGTCAGGCCGTAAAGATCCGCCGCCATGCTGCCGGCAATAGCCGCCGCGTTCCATTCACCCTTTAAGCGCTTGGCTGCTTCGGCATTGCTGGAGACCGCAACGCGCTCCGCTTTGGGATAGTGCGAATCCAGCCATTTGCGGCACTGGGCGAGGGATTGAGAATGAGAGTAAATACGCGTGATACTGCTGACATGGGTAACATCAGACACCAAAAGATTCTGGTGTATACGCAGCTCAACCTCACCACAAATTTTGAGGTTGGAGTTCATAAAATTGTCGAGCGTGTGGGTGACCACACCCTCGGTCGAGTTTTCTACCGGCACCACCCCATAGTGCACCGCACCGGCTTCGACTTCGCGAAAGACTTCATCAATAGCTGAAAAAGGTATGGCAACTGCCGAGTGGCCAAAATGCTTAAGCGCTGCCTGTTGGGTAAAAGTACCCTCAGGCCCCAAGTAAGCAACTTTAACCGGGTTTTCCAGCGCCAGGCAGGCGGACATAATTTCGCGAAACAGGCGCGCCATTTCCTCATTGCTGAGCGGCCCTGCATTGCGCTCCATAGCCTTGCGCAGCACCTGAGCCTCGCGCTCAGGGCGGTAAAAAAGCACCTTGGCATCTTCCGGCAATTCGGCCTTTTTGACCTCGGCAACCTGCTGCGCACATTCGGCGCGGGCAGAAATCAAGCGCGCAATCTCCTCGTCAATTGAATCGATTTGATTGCGCAGCGCCAGGAGTTTTTCGGCTTCAGTTGGATTCGACATGAGCTTACTCGTCGCTAGCTGATTCGGAAGAGTTATTAGCTTCGGGCGCTTCCGCTGCCTCTGAACTTATCTCATCGGCGAGCTCTTCACCTTCCTCAGCGTGAGCCAATTCGCGCTTGGCACTTTCGTCGGCGCTCTCTTCGATGCGTTCAAGGCCCTGCATACGCTCGCCAGCTTTCAGTTTGATCAGGCGAACAC
>CBINKF010000261.1:0-5174 GCA_966251115.1 uncultured Cellvibrio sp. | reverse complement strand
ATCTCACACAAATTCAGCCTGCACCCGCAACACGCCGAAACTGGCACTGTGTCTGCACTGGTGGATTTTAATCATCTGCCGCTGGCGGCGGAATCTATAGACGCTGTGATTCTTCATCACGCCCTGGACTATAGCCAGAGCCCTCATCATCTGTTGCGCGAAGCCACGCGGGTCATTATACCCCGGGGCCATCTGGTTATTGTTGGCTTTAACCCCTGGAGCTTCTGGGGCATGGGCGCCTATATCTCGCGTTTTTTTACCAAGAAACCGCGCTGGCGCCACCAGTACCTGCGCCTGGGGCGGTTGCTGGACTGGCTTTCGCTGGTGGATTTGGAGCCGGTGGAGGTGATTCAAGGCTACTATCGTCCACCCTTAAGTCACCCCAATGCAATCAAACATTTGCAATGGATGGAGGCTTGGGGTAAAAGGTGGCGCCTGCCCTGGGGGGGCTTTTATATGATTGTGGCGCGTAAAGACCACTTGGCGCTCACCCCGCTTAAACCAGAATGGCAGGCAGTGCCACCCTTGGGCGGTTTGACTGTGCCGCGAATTCTGGGGCAAAAACCCCAGCCAGTAGCACCCAGGCAACCTCAACATGTTAATCACGATGGCCAAGAGCCTGACAGTGTAAAAGCGAAGAATCCGGTTGAAGAACGTAGAAATATTCACTGACGGCGCCTGCAAGGGCAATCCCGGCCCCGGCGGCTGGGGTGCGCTGCTCAGGTACGGCAGCATCGAGAAGTCCCTGTATGGCGGCGAAGCCAATACCACCAATAACCGTATGGAGCTGATGGCCGCAATTGCCGCTTTAAGCGCTCTGCGCGAAGCCTGCGAGGTTAAAATCACCACTGACTCCCAGTATGTGCGCAAGGGCATCACTGAGTGGATGTCGGGCTGGAAACGCAATGGCTGGCGCACCGCCGCCAAGGAGCCGGTTAAAAATGCCGACTTGTGGCAGCGCCTTGATGAGCTTAATCAAAAGCACCAGGTGAGCTGGCATTGGGTTAAGGGCCACAGCGGTCACCGCGAAAATGAGATCGCGGACGCACTCGCCAACCGCGGAATTGCAGAGCTTTAACCCGCTATAAATTAGCTTTAACCCTTTTATCAAGTAGCTTTTACCTTTATCAAGTAGCTATCACCTATGCGTCAAATCGTACTGGATACCGAGACCACTGGTCTTGAGCCCTCACAGGGCCATCGCATCATCGAAATCGGCTGTGTCGAGTTGTTTAATCGCCGCCTTACCGGGCGTCACTATCACCAATACATCAACCCGGAGCGGGAAGTGGACGCGGGTGCGCTGGCAGTGCATGGCATCAGCAATGCCATGCTCGACGACAAGCCGGTATTTGCGCGCATCGCCGAGGAGTTTCTAGAATTCATTGGTGATGCCGAGCTCATCATCCATAACGCGGCCTTCGACATAGGCTTTTTGGATCATGAGCTGAAAATGCTCTATCCCGGTTTTGGCAGCATTAAAGACAAGTGTTCGGTTATAGATACCCTGTTGCTCGCCCGCGCCAAACACCCTGGCCAGAAGAACAACCTGGATGCGCTCTGCAAGCGCTACTTTGTCGACAACTCCCAGCGCGACCTCCACGGCGCGCTGCTCGACTCGGAAATTCTGGCGGATGTCTACCTGGCAATGACCGGAGGCCAGACCAGTTTGTCGCTGGGCGGCGCGCAGGCCAAAGAGGAGAGCGAAGGTAATAGCGGCACCATTCGGCGTCTGGCGCCAGGGCGTCGGCCCCTGAGGGTAATTACCCCTTCGGCAGAGGAACTCCAGGCCCACCAGGAGAAATTGGCGGCTATTGCCAAAAGCAGCGGTGATAACTGCGTCTGGCTTAAGCCCTGACAAAAACTGCACAATTGGTAAATATTTGGCAATCCAGCGTCTAAACTCGCTTGGCGAGGTGCAATATTGGAAAACTTGGTATAGAGTCTTTCCATTATCTGACTAATAGCTTTATCTCTTACAGATCAGTCGCTTAGCATAAAAAGCTAAAGCGTATTGCAAGTGACTTGCAGGCCGTGTTTCCGGGATTGGCAGTCCCCACAACCCAGGATGTTATCGTGAGCACTACAGAACCGCTGAATCTTGCCTCCCTGAAGATGGTGCACGACGAGTTGGTTGCCACCATCGAGCAATCGGCTATCCGCCTTGAGCAGTTTTCCCAGGACCGCAACAATGGCGAGCTGCTGCAAAACTGTATTGAAGGTATCAAGCAGATTCGCGGCACCCTCAGCCTGATCCAGATGCGCGGCGTCGATTTACTGGCGGATGAGCTGCTAACCCAAATTACCGATATCACCCTGGGCGATGACCCGACAACGCAAAAAAAGCTGGAGCTGTTAACCTCCAGCTTTTTTATATTGCCCCGCTATCTGGAGTATTGCACTCAGACCTCGCGCAGCATGGCCATGCTGCTGATTCCCTACATTAACGAGCTGCGCCAGGCGCGCAAGGCGCCGCCGCTACCCGAGAGTTTCTACTTTAACGGCGAGCTGACCAAGCCCGCGCGCCGCGCTCAGGCGGACGCACCAAAGCTGCCTGAGGATATAAGCGCACTCACTCGCCGTTTGCGTCACATGTACCAAACCGCTTTGCTTAACATACTTAAAAATGTACAGGTCAAAGCCTCTCTGGGCATGTTGATTCGCGCCCTTGAAAGGCTGGAGGCGGCAACCAGCGGCTCCAATTTAAGTAACCTCTGGTGGCTGAGTGCGGCCACCCTGTCGGCCATGGCTGAAAAAGGTATGGCACTGACCAAAAGCCGCAAGCTGTTATTAAGCGCGCTGGATCGCGAAATCAAGCGCTTTCAATTTGAAGGTGCGAGTGTGCTGAATCGCGAGCTGGACGCCGGCTTGCAAAAAGAGTTGCTTTATCTTTTGGCGCTGTCCCATTCCGCCCAGGAAAAATCCAAAGCCGTACTTATAGCCTTTGGCGTTCCGCCACTGAGTTACAGTGAAACCGAACTGAATCGCGAAATGGAGTTTCTTAAAGGACCCAGCGCCAACACCATCCACTCGATGGTGGCAGTGTTGCGCGATGAGTTGCACAGCACCAAAAATATTCTCGAGCGCGCGGCCCAGGGCGGTGCAGAGATGTTAAATGACTCGCCAGAATTAATCGAAACCCTGAAAAAAGTGGCAGACATTCTCAAAGTGGTCGGCCTGGTCGCACCGAGCAATAGCCTCAAGGTGGAAATTGAAAAAATCGCCCAGTGGCAGGCAACCCATGCCAGCATTTCACCCGATGAAATGCTGCAGGTGGCCGACACCCTGCTTTATGTTGAAAGTACCATTGCCGGCCTGGGCAAGGCTAACCTCTCCGATGAAAAACTCGCCCAAATAAATGCGCTGTCGCGCGATGCGGCCATGTCCAGCAATCAAATTGCCGAGGCCGAAAAAATTGTAATCGACGAGGCCGAAGCTGGTCTGGTACTGGTCAAGCGCGCACTCTCTGCCTTTGCCGAATCCAAGTACGACAAGGGCCAGATCCACAAGCTCGTCGGCACTCTGGATTCAGTGCGCGGCGGCATGTTTGTATGGGGTTTGCCAAGGGCAGCCAAGGTATTGGCGGGCTGCATGCGTTTTGTCGATGAAGAGTTGTTGCAAAACGAGCAGCATCCGGCGGTTCAGCACCTACTCGAAACCTTTGCCGATGCCATTATCAGCCTTGAATACTATTTGGACGCAATAAAAATCGACAAACATGCGGACACCTCGGTACTGCAAATCGCCGAGGAGAGCCTGCAAGCCCTGGGTTATAACGTCTAACTATGGCTAACGGTTTTACCTCATCCTCCTTTGAGTTCGGTGATCCGCCCCAGTCGGGTATCGCGCAGCATAGTTACTTGATTTGCAGCCAGGTAGATGGCCAGTGTGATCAGCTACTGTGTGACGACCAGGGGCAATTGCTCTTGATAGATCAGCCAACCAGGCAATTGCTGCAGCGCGAATACGCTATCGCCGCAGAAGAGTACCTGGGTTTAAAAGACGCCTGCGCTTATTGGGTGCTGGTGCTCGAGGGGCAACCGCAAATAGCGCAATACCTCTGGTCCGGGTTGCGCGCCCTGAGCAATCAAATTCCCAGTGAATTATTTGCCCTGGCCGGGCGCGCCCTGCAAATGGCGCAATGGCCCTTTGACCATAAATTTTGTGGTCGCTGTGGCAATCCTACCGGGATGGATTCACAAGATAAGGCCAGAGTTTGCCCCCAGTGTGCGTTGCGATTTTATCCGCGCATTTCTCCCTGTATGATTGTTTTGGTCCGACGCGGGCGCCAACTGCTTCTGGCCAGGCACCTGCGCTCCAATCGCCCGGTCTATTCCACCCTGGCCGGTTTTGTCGAAGCCGGGGAGTCGGTAGAGCAAACGGTTAACCGTGAAGTGCGCGAGGAGGTTGGCCTTTACCTAGCGCAACTGGAATATTTTCGCAGCCAGTCCTGGCCTTTCCCCGGGCAGTTAATGCTAGGCTTTTTTGCCGATTATCGCGAAGGTGAAATTGCTATAGACCAGCGTGAGCTGGTGGATGCCCAATGGTTCGAACCGGAACAACTGCCAGAGATTCCATCGCTAGGCAGCATCGCCGGGCAGTTGATTCGCGAGCATCTGCGTCGCTGCGGGCTTGAGACTGAGTAGCGGAAATTAGCTGTTTCCAGCTGCGGGTAAAAAATCTCCAATTAACTTAATAACAAGCGAGTAGGGAATTATGTTATTCACTTTTTTGGCCGTGGTCATAGCTCTACTGGCGCTTTGGCTGGCCTACCACGGCTTAAAGCTGTTGGCTGTTAGCGAATGGATACTGGGCTTTTTGCGAGGCCTGTGGGGCTTGGGTTTACTGGCTTGCGCCAGCGCGGTGGTGTTGGTGGCGCTGGACATTTACTCCTATAAAGAATCGATGCTCGAACAGCCCATAGCCACCATCAGCTTTGATCAAATCGAAGATCAGCATTATGATGCCGTCCTGGTCACCAAGGACGGCGGGGCAACTCACTTTGACCTTCGCGGCGACCAGTGGCAGTTGGATGCGCGCATTGTAAAATGGAAAGGTTACCTGGCATCCCTGGGGCTGAAACCGGCTTATCGCCTGGAGCGCCTGAGTGGCCGCTATTTTGATATTGAGCAGGAGACCACCGCCAAGCGCACCGCGCACCAACTGGGGCAAAG
>CBINKF010000260.1:0-5204 GCA_966251115.1 uncultured Cellvibrio sp. | reverse complement strand
GGTTGTCTGTTTAATGGTACGTGCCAGAGCCAGTAAATCTGAATCCAGAAATAAACCATTGACTAAAGCGTTGCTAATGTTGACATCAAACTGCAAACGGTCGCTGGTGCGAAAAATATTGATAATTCCACCTTTGTCGGCAAAGCCCTGCATTTCACCAATACTTAACACATAAAGGTACTGGATGCTGGACCAGAAATCCGGTAAATCAACCTGGCGGTCCTCCCCCACAAATAAAATATGGCAGCCGCTTTCTATATCTTTGATGTTGCTGGATTCGATAATCAGCAGGGGCCGCTTGCCGATTAATACGCCTTCGAACGCAAGCAGGTAGGGTGCAAAATCCACATCGCCGAACAAACAGGTGCGAATAGGACTGCTCTCAGTGGGAAATGCGTCGCTGGGCCACTCCACATAGTTGGCAAAATTGTAAACAAACTGGGCTTTAATCTGCAATGCAATTTCGGGGGGATAGGCATTGCTCGGAGTCGTCAAGGCATTCTGGTTCGCGCCTAATAAGCAAACAAAAAAAGCGAGTGCTTGCCAGCTAATTTTAATGGCCCTGAAAAATATTTTTCTCATTGAGCATCGCCTCGTTGATTGCCGATGCGCGGGGGAAGGTCGCCGCCGAGTGTCCACTTGGATAAAAAGGCTTTAATCGCTGTCTCCAGCGTACATTGCGGGTCCTCCTGGTCGCGCGTGTTTTGACATTGGCCAAACACTGCATCAAAAGCTTTGTCGCTGTTGGTATAGCTGGTTTGCTTGGGTGGTGGTTGCAATTGATCTTTAACGCTATCGGCAATACCCGAAAAAATAGCATCCACATCTGGCTCAGTTGGTGTTGGTGTTGGTGTTGGAGGAGGCGGAGGCGGAGGCGGCGGCGGTGGTGGTGCGGGCTGAATGTAGGGGTTAAGGCTGATAACGCGCGCGGTCTTGGCACTTACGCCGGCTATCGCCTGGTTTGCTTGCGCACCGCTGACCAGCACCAAGCCGTCCTGCGCATCTGCACTCGCGTTGTAGGCGCTTAGACTGACATTGGTTCCCCATTGTAAATTCGCTGGATCGCCGCCACTGGTACCTGTGGCATCGATATTGATATCACCGCCTTGGGTTTCAACATTGAGTGAATTAGCTGCACTTCCCAAATGAATTTGCCGTGTTCCCAGAGTGTTGTTGCCCAAATGAAAATAAATACTGGTTTGCAGTGGCTGGTTGCCGAGTGCGGAACCCAGAGTGGAATTAGCGGAGCTATCCACGGCATTCAAGCTCTGTATTTGTACCGATTGATTTGCCCCCAGCCAAAGGTCACCGGCGAGGCTGGCCAACTCAATGGTGCCGCGTCTATTGCCATCGGCTTGAGTGTCCAGCGCGCGAATATTGCCATCAATAGATAAATCTCCGTTTAGGGCTTGCAAGTTAAGATTCGTGTTCGTCATCAAGGCCGCAAAACCATCGCCATTTAAATCGGTAAGGGTGAGGCCATTGCTGGTGTTGATGTTTAAACCCGCGTTGCCGGTCATTTCTACATCCAATTGCGTCAGGCTGATTGTTAATTGGCTGTCGGCCAGCCCATTAGTCCAGTGGAGATAAGCTCGGTCACCATTCAGAATCAGCGTGCGGCTGTTTTGACTGTAAATGTCCTGTCCTTCCAGTGCGAAATAAATTCCCGGAGTCGATAATCCTGCATCGGGTAAAATCCAATCGCCGCTGGAAACTAAATGTACATCCTGAGTGCTCACCAAACCCAAAATGTTTGCGTTTAGATTATTGTTTAGGTTTAGTTGACCACTCCCCAATAGATTGAGTTGCAAACCGTTAATGCTGGTGGTGAGATTTAGTGGGCTGTTATTCGCGAATAAATTCAGTGTCAGGTTTTGCCCGCTCAAAGCCAGGTTGTTATCCGAGTCGCGAATGTCGCTGGCAATCAGGTTAATATTCCCGGTTGCTGCCAGGCCGGTATCCGGGATGATAATAGGCGCGTTGCCCACAGTGCTCAGCGAAATATCGCCACCAAAATTTGCGCTGGTATCACTTAGCGTGAGGTTTGTGCCCACACCATCAAGCGCAAAATTACCGCCAGCAGAGATGTTTTGAATATTCAAAGCGCTGGCGTTTTGTTGGTGCAGAGTGACGGCGCCAGCGCTGGTTAAATCCAGCGCGGTCAGGTCGATTTCTAAATCGGCAATATCTGTAGCATTAAGTGTGGCGCCGCCTGGCGTGTTAGTGAAATCATTCAGTGTATCGCCCGCATCTAAAATATTGGCAGCGTTGATGTTGATGGCGTTGAGCGCGGCATTGCGCGTAATCAGGCCAGAGATGCTGGCATCGCCGCTAATGGTTGCAGAAATATTGCCAGCACCTGCATCTACAGCAACACCGTCGGCAATGCTGAAATTTCCTGCGGAAATAAAATTAAAGGCGGTGTTGTTATCCACTGGCCCTGTGGTATCGGATAAGCGGTTGTTGATATTCAGATTGCCAGCGGCGTTGAGGGTGATATTGCTGTTAGTCGCCACCAATTCAAAATCTGTATTCCAATTTAGCTGGCCGCTGGTGACTATACGTATGTCGCCGGGGGTTAGCAGGTGAGTAACACTCAGGTTGCCGGTTTGCTCAATATCGATCAAGCCGCCGGTGGAGTTCTCCATTTGCAGACTGTCCACATCCAGCTCCAGTGCATCACTGGCGCCTATGCCGTTAGTTGTGCGCAAAAACAGACCGCCGCTGCCATTGCCGCGCACGCTAATGCGTGTGCCGGTATCGCCATCGTCCAAAATGTCGCTACCTGCAGTAATTTCTATCGCCGTTGGATCGCTACTGGTACTGGTGATTTCCGCGAGTGTTGCACTGGCGCTAATCACCATGTTCATGGTGCCCGTGCCCAAACGCAAAAAGCTGCCCGATGCCATGGTTAAGTTGGCGCCGCCGCTGATGGTAAGAAACAGTTGCTCATCGGTGGCCGTATTTGAATCGTAAATACCGCTGCCTGCGGTAAAGTTAATATTGCCATCGGCAATAAATGTCAGGCTGGCACCATTGGTTGCGCCATCAATATCTATAGGATCATAAAACGTGATATTGCCTGCGCCGCCTGTCCCCAACGCCGTGTTTATGGAAACAGAGGTACCGCCGATCAGTGCAGTTTGAATCGCGCTGGGGGCAATAATGGCTGTGCCGGTAGTGCCATTTGGGTCCCAGGAATAATTGGGTGGGCTGCTGAGAAAGGTGTTGTCTGTACCTGTAGCGCGAATCTCAAGGTCGATAGGGTCTATGTACACCAAACCTGCTTTACCAAGGTTACTGCTGGCCAGGGCGCTACCTAAAAATTCCAGCTGGTTAATACCGGAGACTTCGATAAAACCACCATCACCACCTTTATCCCCACCCAGGGCACGCAACAGCGAACCCTGTCGGAAGTAGGTGGCGTTGGGTGAGATATTAATTATTTGCCCGGCATCACCTGTACCAGCGCCACTGGCGTCACTCAGGCTGCCGTTTTCCAATACCAGTGTATCCGCCGCGGTGAGTTGAATACTGCCGCCTTTTGCGTGCAGCTCACTAGCGCCAGCCAGACCTTTGGCAAGTAACTGGCCGCGCTGTGAAATTCGCCCGGCGTTAAGTTGGATATTACCGGCGCTGCTGTTTTTCGTCGCACTCACATCAAGCTTGCCCGACTGAATTACATCGCCGTCACTTGCATTCAGGCTAATGGCTCCGGTCGCTTTAATATCACCACGCTGTTCAATCAGGCTGGAATAAATTGCCGACTCGGCAGTGGCAGAAAGGTTTACGCGGGTAGCGTTTATGTTGCCATTTTGTTGTATAGCCGCCTGGCCATTTAATTGTGCCAAGGTTGTTGGGTCTTCCACCAAAATGGCGATGGGACTGTCATCGGGCTGATAGAGCAGGGCGTTGGCGCTCACCAGATTTGCATCGCCCTTCGCAACATGAATATCGCCGTTGGTGACCACCACGGGTGCAAGCAAACCCAGGCTGCCCTGGCCGTTAATATTGATTTCACCGTTTTGAATAATTTGCGCTTTGCGGTTGCTGTCACCTTCAAATTCCAGGCGGCCATTCATAAAATTCTGATTGCTGATATCCAGGGTCGATGCAATTAGCCCGCCGGTATTTACCTGGCTGCCCGCACTAAACACTATGCCGTTTTGGTTGACCAAAATAACCTGGCCATTAGCGTTCAGCTGGCCATCGATACGCGATAAATCTGCGCCTATAACGCGGTTGAGCAACACCGCATCGGCACTGGGTTGGGTGATGTCCACGCGCTCGTTGGCGCCTATGGAAAAGCTATCGTAATTAATGATCGCGCGCTGGCTCTGCTGATCGATTTGCAGGCTGGCGGGGTTCTCGCTCAGGCTGGCGCTACCGGCCACCACTTGTCCGCCTTGGGGCAGTGCCAGGCTGGACTGTGCCAGGCCAAGGCTGCAAGCGCCAATCCACTGAGCCAGCCACAGCGCCAGCGGATGCCGGGCAAACGGGTGCCTAGTGCCAACGCAATTCAAAAAGCCAGCGAGTTTCACGGCGGAATTCCTCAGTTGCGGTGGACGTGGAAGAGCTTTGGGTGATGGGTTGGGCGCAAATCAGCCGCGCTGACAGCGCTTGCCAGCGCGCGCCCAAACCCAGGCCCCAGCCAGAGAGTTTGTGGGTGGTGTCGTATTGCGGGTCGCTGTACCAATTTTTACCCTGGGCGGCATCGACAAATACATAGGGCACCAGCTTCCACTGGTTATTGGCCGCTGTGGGTAGCAACTGCGGCAGGCGAATATCCAGGTTGGCAATCCAACCCTGCTCGCCGCTAAAGCGGCTGGGCTCGGCTGATCTCACCCCGTAAACCCCGCCAAAGTTAACTGTTTCTATACCGGGCAATGGCTCGGGCGACATCTGGCTGCGCAGGTTTAGCAGCCATTGGTTTTGCCAGCGCGCGTTATTGGCGAAAGCTTGCGATAACCCCAGGGCCAGGTTGTACTTGGTAAAACTCGTGTCTTCGCCTTCACCCAGCAAGCGGCGCGATGCAAATTTGCCGCCAGTCGCTGCCAGCGAATAGTTGATTAACCCGTTGGTCCAGCCCCAGCGCCCGGCCAGCTGCCACTGTGCCGCCTGGCTGGTCTGATCGTTATCCAAGGTCGAATCCAGGCCACTTTGGGTAGTGGATTGCAGTTGATAAATCCCCAACAGGCTAGTCA
>CBINKF010000259.1:0-5215 GCA_966251115.1 uncultured Cellvibrio sp. | reverse complement strand
CCACCAGGGCTACCGCGGTCGTAAGGGTATTTATGAGTTGATTGAAATCAACGAGCGCCTGCGCCATTTGATCCACGAGCAGGCGGGCGAGCAGGAACTGCTTGCCGAGGCGCGCAAACACAGTCCGTCGATCAGCGATGACGGTCGCCAGTGCGTCATTGACGGCATCACCAGCATTGAAGAAGTGCTGCGTGTCACCACCCAGTTGTAAGCCGGGGAGGGGACAGTGGGAGCCTACAGTTACAAAGCCCTGAACGAAGACGGCAAAACCGTCAAAGGTATTTTAGAGGGTGATTCCGAGCGCCATATACGCACCCAGCTGCGCGCCAAAAAGCTTAAACCCCTGGAGGTGACCAGCTCATCGGCCGAGACCTCGGCGGTGAGTGAATCCTCGGGTCTGGGCGGCTGGAGTCGCCGGCGTGCGGCGCGCCTCAATGTGCGCGAACTCAGCCTGATTACCCGTCAATTGGCGTCGCTGGTGAAATCGGGGTTGCCCCTGGACGAAGCCCTGCAGGCCACCGCCAAACAAACCCAAAAACCCAACGTAAAGCGCGTTGTATTGCAGGTGCGCACCAAGGTGTTGGAAGGCTTTAGCCTGGCCCAGGCGATGGGCGAAAACCCCGGCGCCTTTAACGATATGTACCGCGCCCTGGTGCGAGCCGGTGAGGGCTCTGGCTATCTCAGCCCGGTCTTGGAGCGTTTGGCCGACTACACCCAAACCAGTCAACAGCTGCAGCAGCGCATCAAGATGGCGATGATTTACCCCATAGTCATGCTGTTCGTCAGTCTGGGTGTGATAGTCGCGTTGATGGTGTGGGTGGTGCCCAAACTCATCAAAATCTTTGAGCAGGGCAAGCACGAACTGCCCACCCTGACCAAAGCCATGATCGCCTGCAGCGATTACCTCCAGCATTACGGCCTGCTCACCGGTGCTATTCTGGTGGCCATTTACTTTGGCATTCGCCATTTGATGCGCGATCCCAAACGGGTGCGCGTCTGGCACCGGGTGCAGCTTAAATTGCCGGTGTTGGGCGAGCTGGTACAGCAAGTCAACTCGGCGCGTTTCGCCGCCACCCTCAGCCTGCTCTCGTCCAGTGGTGTGCCGCTGTTGCAGGCACTGAATATTTCCGGTCAGGTGATGACCAATAAAATTATGCAGGAGGCCTGCGAGCAGGTGGCCGCTGCCGTGCGCGAGGGTATGAGCCTCAATCGCGCCATGGAAAACACCAACATGTTTCCGCCGTTGCTGGTGCAGCTGGTGGCCTCGGGCGAAACCAACGGCACCTTGCCGCAGCAATTGGACAACGCTGCGCGCGATCAGGAGCGCGAGTTGGAAATGATGTTGGGTGTGGCCATGGGCCTGCTGGAACCGGCCACCATTATTTTTATGGGCGGCGCGGTCTGCTTGATAGTACTGGCCATCCTCACCCCGATTTTCGAGATGACCAAACTCACTTAATCCCCATTTTTATTACAACCTGAAGGCATCTGGCGATGCCGAGATTGGAGACAGAGACAATGAAAAACCTGCAGTTCAACAAGGCCCGCCAGGCGGGTTTTACCCTGATCGAAATCATGGTGGTGGTCATTATTATCGGCTTGCTGGCCGGTATTGTGGTCCCCAACGTGATGGAGCGCCTGGATCAGGCCAATGTTCAAACCGCGCGCGCGGATATGAAAGCCATCCAGACTGCGCTCAAGCTCTATCGCATCGACAACTTTAACTACCCCTCCACCGAGCAGGGCTTGGAAGCACTGGTAACCAAGCCCAGCCTGGCACCGGTTCCTCGCCACTACAAAGACAGCGGCTATCTGGAAAAGCTGCCCAAAGACCCCTGGGGCAATGAATACCAATATATGAGCCCGGGTGAAGGTCACGAATACGATATCTACAGCCTGGGCGCCGATGCGGTCAGTGGTGGCGATGGCCAGAACGCCGACCTGAGCGTGTGGGACGACAACAACCAGTAGGGCATCAATCAATAGGGCATCAATCAATAGGGTTATCAATAGGGCTATCGCGGTGGCGACCAGGGTGCAGCAGCAGGGTTTTACGCTGATCGAAATCATGATCGTCATGCTGATAATCGGCTTGGCGCTGGGCATGGTCAGCCTCGCCGTTGGTGGTGGCAGCGATAAACAGCAGGCTTATGACGCTGCCGAAAAATTTATGTTGCAGGCCAATTATCTGGCTGAAGAGGCAGTGCTTAAGGGCGAAACCTATGGCCTGTTTGTGGAAGTAAAGCCCCTGCAGGAGGTGGGCACCCAGGCGACCGACGAGTGGTGCTACCACTGGATGCGTGTGCGCGATCATCAATGGGGCGAAGTGCCCGAGTTGGCCGAGAGCACCTGCCTGGAAGAAGGCCTGGTGTTGGAAATCAAGGTGGACGATAAAACTTGGGAATACGACCCGGAACTGGAGTACCAGGACCCGGTGTTGGGGCTTTTCCCAGGCGGCGATGCCTCGGGCAATGTTGAAATCGCCATCTACTCCGAGACCGGTGATGTCACCGACGACGAGCGGGTGCAGCGGATTACTTTCAGTCCAGTGGGTGAAATTCACTGGCTCAATCAGGAAGCGCTGGCGGAAGCCGAAGCGCGCGGACGTTGATGATGACAAGCAGCGCAGCATCGCAACGCGGTTTTACCTTGATCGAGACCATGATCGCACTTTTGATTGTAGCTATGACCCTGCCGGCCCTGGTGACTTTAATCATGACCCAACTGGATGGCTCGGCACAGATGCGCGATAAAACCTACGCCTTTTGGGTGGCGCAAAATCAGCTGACGCGCATCAAGTTGCTGCAAGACCAAAAGCAGCAAAAAAAAATTAACGGCTACAACCTGCCGGAAAAATCCTCTGGCGTTGAAGAGATGGTTGGCCTGCGCTGGCAGTGGCAAATAAAAACCTATGCCATGGATACCCTGCCAGTTAAGGGGTTTAAGCGGGTGGAAGTGGATGTGCGCCTTCTGGGCCCTGTCGGCGGTGTGAATTTAGGCGGTGCTATGGTCGATGAGGACAGCTCGCCCATGGCCAGCATTACCGGTTATATCAGCGACCCGGAAGGGCCTTGATATGAAGCCTGTGACTGCGAGAGTCGCTCAATTACGTAGCGCCAGTAGGCAGCGCCAACAGGGCTTTACCCTGCTGGAGGTGATAGTGGCGCTGGTCATTTCCGGGTTGATAGCGATTATGGCTTACGAGGCGCTCGACGGCGCCAGTCGCGGCGCCGAGCGCACCAACGAGGTGATGACCGATATCAATCACCTGGATAGAGTCTGGCAACTACTCGACAGCGACCTGCGCCATATGCTGGTGCCGAGCGGCCCCAACGTGGTTTTTCAAGCGCAGAGTTTGCAGTCGACCGGCGAACACGCCGAGCAACAGCTGATGTTTTTTAAACGGCGCGGATGGGTGAATTTTTCCAACCAGCCGCGCAGCGATTTACAACTGGTGAGCTATCGCCTGACTGATGGGGTGCTCTGGCGCGATTTTATGCCGGAATTTAATCGCGACATCACCCAGATAGATATGGAGCGCGAAGCCTTCCATCAAAAGTTGCTGGAAAATGTGGTGGATGTGCAGTTCCGCTTTTTGCACCAGGGGCTGATTTCACTCAACGGTAAAAGCGAGTTGGACGGTTCGGATTACAGTGACAACTGGCTGCAACAGTGGCCCGACCCGACCATGCGCAGTGCCAGTGCCATGCCCCTGGCGGTGCAAATAACCCTGGATGTAAAAGGAGTAGGGCCCAGTGTGCGCCTCTTTGCCCTGCCAAGTCAGTAGGCCGCGTTCGCGCGCGCGCCAGCGCGGCGTCATCATGATCGCGGTGCTGTTGATAGTCGCCATAGTGGCGGGCCTGGCCATTAAATACACCGCCCAATATCAATTGGGCTTGGCGCGCGCCGAAGCGCGCTGGCACGGCGCTCAGGCACGGTCGTTTTTAGAAGGTACGGAAGAGGTGGCCAAGCTGCTGTTTCCCACCGCGGACCTGGACCCCAACATCGACTATATCGGCGAGCCCTGGAGTAACGAGGTGCCGATCGAAGACGATGGTGTGAGCGGTGTGGCGCGCATGGAAGATGCTACGGCGCAAATGAATTTGAATGATTTGGGTGGGCAGATAGACCCCAATAAACCCGAGGGGCAGGCCGACCGCTATACCGCGGCACAGCGGCGCTTTATTCGCCTGTTGCAAACCTTTCCCGAGTTCCAGCTCAGTCCGCAACAGGCGGAGATGATGTTGGAGGCGGTAGTGGATTGGCAGGATGGCGATGACGCCGAATCGGGAATGGGCGGCGCTGAAGGCAATTATTATCAAGGGCTGTCAGATCCCTATCTGCCAGCCAACGCGCCGTTTAAATCAGTGGATGAATTGCGTTTGGTGCGCGGCTTTAACGAGTTGCCGCAACTGGTGAATCGCCTGCTGCCCTATATCACGGTGCTGCCAGCCAATGCCGGGTTAAATGTGAATACCCTGGCGGCGACTAACCCGGATGGTGAAACAGCTAATAACTTGTTGCGCAGCTTGGGAAGCAATACCAGCCTGACGCCGCTGCAAGATGTGGACGCCGTTCAGTTCGCCAGTTCGCGTCCGGATACCGGCTTTGCCAATACTCAGGATATTGCCAGTGCCTGGGATAAACAGTTTGCCGGGCAGCCCTTGGATACCGATGGCCTGCAGGTTAAAACCGATTATTTTTGGCTGGTGTCCACCGTGCAGCTGGTGGATCAGCGGCGCAGTATGCGCAGCCTGATGAAGCGCGACCAGAACAGTTTGGTGGTTATAGAGCGCGATGACGTCTACGAATTTCCGCAGGTGGATCGCGGCGATAAAGACAAAAAGCACAAGGCCAAATAATGCTTGGCGCTGTGCCGATTTGATGGCGATTTACGTTCGCGCACTAAGCGCAATTGAACGCAATGTAAAAAGTGCAAATCTGTACAGCGGCAATTTAAATCGATTAACCCGAAAAATAACGCGGAATAAAAATATCAGTGGTTTAGCACTGGCTTTGTTCCACGCAAGACCTTAATCCCAATAAACAGAGCAGACTATGTCGAGCCAATTAGTTCTCTCAGTATCGGATTCCGCCCAGGGCAGCACCTTGGGCGATTTATTCCGCTGGTGTTGGCTGGGCGCCGATGGCCAGGCCCTTGAGCAGCCCACCAGCGGCGATCGCGAAACCCTGCGCGCCCAGGTAGCCGAGCGCG
>CBINKF010000258.1:0-5230 GCA_966251115.1 uncultured Cellvibrio sp. | reverse complement strand
CAGGGCTGCACCGCGCGGCGGAAGCCTTCGCTGCGGCAGCTGGCGGGCAGGGGGACATTGAGTATGTGATTTGGCACATCATCAATTTCGGTGTTGGGATAAAAAGGGTGTTGGAAGCTGGAGCAGAATAAAACGCGCGTGTCCTCGCTAAAAATTTCCTGGGTGCCGTTGCCGTGGTGCACATCAAAATCGACTATGGCGACGCGCTCTAAACCATAGACATCCAGCGAGTGGCGCGCGGCTATGGCGATATTATTAAACACACAAAAGCCCATGGCGCGGGCGCGCTCGGCGTGGTGGCCGGGTGGGCGCACGCCGCAAAATACGGCGTCCGTCTGCCGCGCCATGACCATATCTACCGCCAGCACACCTGCACCTGCAGCATGGCGCGCGGCAATTAACGTATTGGGTGAAAGGTAAATATCATCATCAAAAAAAATAATACCTTCGCTGGGAATCGCCTGGGTAATTTTTTGTATATGCGCCGCAGTATGCACGCGCAGTAATTGTGCGTCAGTCACTTCCGGCGCCTGGCGGTGTTGCAGCAGGGCATCCAGGCCGCTTAGCAGTAATTGATTGTTAATGGAATCCAGGCGCTCGGGGCATTCCGGGTGGCCGCTGGGCATTAAATGCTGATGGCAACTCGGGTGGGTGATATAGGTGGCTAGCATGGTATTTTTCGCTGTTGTTTTTTCATTCTGATTTTTTAAGTGCCAGATTAACTTGTTGCGACATTGCCTGCGCCAGTTGGCCCAGCACCTGGCTGTAGGCACGGGCCAGGCTTTTGGCGCTGCCACTGGTTTTGGCGCTGGCGGCAAAGTGTTGCTGTTGCAATATTTTCCCTTGGGCATTATCAAACAATATCCAGTCGGCGTTGATGCTGGCCTGATTGCCATTCAGGCGCAGGCCGAGTATATCGATGCGAAGACTTAAGCCGGGTTTGTTGTCTGCCCGCCAGGGGAATACGACTGTGCCCAGTTGCGGTTGCGCATTCACCAAGTTTAACGCGAGTACCCGCGCAATGCCTTTGTCGAGTGGCTCCGCCCAATAGGAGTTGTCGGCAACTTCCAGGTCGTTATCGGCATTAAGGTAGACCAGGCGCTGGCGTTTCAGGTAGTCGGCAATGGTCACCGGGCCTATGCCAATGGTGCGTGTTATGGCAGTGTTGGTTTGGCTGGGCTCGGGTGCACCCAGCACGTAATAATTTTTTTGCGGTGAATGGCTGCAGGCGCTGAGCAGATTAATACAAATGACCAGGGCGAGTAATTTTTTCATCATGGTTTATTCCTCTGTGTCATCCAGGTCATTTTTATGGATGTTGCGTCCGCGCAAAATGGATTCTGGTTGCTGTTCCAGGGTTTCACTCAGGCTGCGAAAAGACTGCGCGGCGCGGCTTACATCTTCCAGGGAGCGGTTGAGTTGATTAATAAGCGGTGAGTCGTCCGATACGCTGTTACTTAAATGTTGCGCCGCCTGGTCAAAACTGACCAGACTGGTATTTAATTGTTGCAAACTCTGGTTGAGCGACGCCATTACCCTGGGGGTTTGCTGGTTGAGGTTGTCCAGCAGTTGATCGGCGCGTGTCAGGCTGGCTTGCAGTGCGGCGCTGGTTTTATCGAAGCGCGCATCAAAATTATCCGAGGTTTGGTCCACCGAGTCTGCCGCCTGGGTAAAGGTGTCGACGGCTTTTTGAATGCTGCCGTCGGCTACCATCTGGTTAACCTGGGTTACCAAACGATTAAAGCTGGCGACCAGCTCTTTTAAGTTTAACTCCTGAAAATTGCGCGACAGTTCTTCAAAGCTGGTGGCGACCGTGGGGATTTCCGGATAACTGTGTTGCAGCTGGTAGAGCTTGGGCGGTGAGTCAGGGTAAAAGTCCAGCTCCACATAAAGCAGGCCGGTTAATAAACTCTGAAAATTCAGTTGCGCGCGCAAGCCATTGGCTATGGCCTGGGTAATAAATTCGCGCCCGACACTGGTGCCTTTTTGATTGATGCGCTGCATGACCAAATCGGCGGTAACCGCGTTCACCACAGTTTTGTTGTCGTTTTGAAAGTTGATTTGAATATCGGTAATTTCCCCCAGTATCACACCTTTGAGTTTAACTGGCGCGCCTACTTGCAGCCCCTGTACGGAGCCGTCGAAGTACATGACCACCCGCTCTTTTTGCGCAAACAGGCGACCGCCGGAAAAAAACAGCAGGGCGATAAACACCAGCAAAATGGCACCAAGAATAAATGCGCCTATCGCCAGGGATGTTTTTTTGTTGCTGCTCATAGCTCATCCTTTGTGGGGGCGGCCTGTTGGCCGCGGCTTAAAAATTGACGCACGCGATCTTCGCGACTGTGCTCCAGCAAGTGTTTAGGGTCGCCGCTGTCGAGCATGGTTTTGGCCTGGGCATCGAGAAAAACACTGTTAGTGCCAATGGTTAAAATGCTGGGCAATTCGTGGGAGACAATAATAACAGTGGATTTAAGGGCCTGGCTTAATTGCACAATCAGTTGATCAAGCCGCAGCGAGCTTATAGGGTCCAGGCCGGCGGAGGGCTCATCAAAAAATAATAATTGCGGGTCCAGTGCCAGGGCGCGGGCGAGCCCGGCGCGCTTGTGCATGCCGCCGCTTAATTCCGAGGGATAAAAATCTTCAAAGCCGCCCAAGCCAACCAGGGCCAGTTTGTAGGCCACGGTTTCGGCAATTTGTTTTTCGCTTAGGTCGGTATACAGCTGGAGCGGCAGGGCGACATTTTCGCCCAGGCTCATACTGGAAAAGAGCGCGCCGGTTTGAAAGGTGATGCCCCATTTTTTAAGTAGCGCCAGTTGGGTGTCCTGAGTGGCACTGTAAAAATCCACTCCCTCATAAAACACCTGGCCAGCGCGGGGTTCGATCAAACCGATCATGTGTTTCAGCAGGGTGGTTTTGCCGCAGCCGCTGCCGCCGATAATAAAAAAGATGTCCTGTTTAAACACATCAAAGTTCAGATTGCGCTGCACAACGCGCTCGCCGTAGCCAATGCTTAAATCGCGCACGCTAATAAAAGGCTGAGTGGGTTCTGTCATGGTTATATCCCCAGCTTGTTGTAGAGGATATTAAAGGCGGCATCGGCCACCACCAGGTAGACAATCGCGCGCACTACCGCGTTGGTCGTGGCCAGGCCAACCGCGTTGGAATCGCGCCCGCAATTGATGCCGGCGCGGCAGCCGGCGAGGGCGATAAGCACGCCGAATACCAGGGATTTAAGTAGGCCAGTTGAAATATCCACCCAGTCCACTGAACCCTGGGTTTGCAGCATATAACTGTTAAAGCTGACATCCATACTGGTGGCCACCAGGGCGCCGCCAATCATGCCGATCATATTGGCGTAGATGCACAGCAGTGGCATGACAAACACCAGCGCCAGCAGGCGCGGCAGCACCAGAAACTCCATACTGGAGATACCCATGACCCGCAGGGCGTCTATCTCCTCATTAACCTGCATGGTGCCCAGCTGCGCGGCATAGGCGGCGCCGGTGCGGCCGGCCATAATTACGGCGGTCATAAGCGCGCCCATTTCGCGCACCATGCCCAGGGCCACCAGGTTGGCGACATAGACCTGGGCGCCCATTTGACGCAGCTGTACCGAGCCGAGATAGGCGAGAATCATCCCCACCAGCAAACTGATAAGCGTGACTATGGCCAATGCGCTCGGCCCCGCCTGGTGGATAAAAAAGCCTATGTCCTGGCGCCGGGTGTTGGCGCGCCCCGCGAGCCAGACTTTAAGTGCCAGGCAGGTATCGCCGACAAAGATAAGGGTATCCTGCAGCCCCAGGGTGCTATCGCCCAGGCGGCGCTGCAGGCGAGCTAGCCAGGGCGCGTGCTCGCTTTGCAGTTGCGATTGGTAGGCGGGGATGGCGGTGGATAAGCTCAGCAGTTGTTGCAAGCCAAGGGGAGCCGCCTGGGTATTGAGGGAAATTTGGTGTTGATCGCACCAGCGCGCCAATTGCAGCAGGGCGATGCTCAGGCTGGAATCCCACTGGCCCAACTCGCCGGTCTCCAGGCTGATAAGCTGCGCGGATTCGGGCGCCGCCTGGCACAGGTCTGCACCCTCCGGCGCTGCGCCCAATTGCCAATCCCCGCGTAGCGCCAATTGGCAACTACCCGCTTGAGTGACAAATTGAAAGCTGGCTGACGGCATAGCAGATCCCTGTTGCGCAATCGGCTTTGGACAAGCCGCTGTCTGTCGTTTAGTTTAACCAGCCTGGGCCACTTGCCCAAGGGCGAAGCTCATAAAAGTCTTCAATAATCACAATCCACCATTATCGGGGAGCGCTGAATGGATGAAACCCGACCTTTCGATGTGAGCCAGGCTTGGCGGCAGCTGGTGGCACCTGTCGATATGACGCCCGATCTGGGTGAGCGCTATTTAGCGCAGCTACTGGCGGCCTATTCAGAACCCTGGCGCGCTTACCATCAGCTGCCGCATCTGCAACATCTGCTAGGCTTGATGCGCGAGTCGGGCGTGGATGACCCCGCCTGCTATTGGGCAGCCTTTTACCACGACTATGTCTATCTACCTGGTCGCCGTGATAACGAGGCGCGGAGCGCGGCGATTGCCACTAGCCAACTGACAGAACTGGGTGTGGCGCCCGCTAGTATAAAAAGAGTCGAGCAGTTGATCCTCGCCACCCAGTGCCATCAATGGAGCGGTGCGGACAGTCAGGGGGCCAGGTTTCTCGATGCGGATATGGCGATATTGGGGGCACCAGAGGTTGTTTATCGCCAATACCAGCAGCAGGTGCGAATTGAATTTAAAAAGATACCCGGATTTTTATTTAAACGCGGGCGCCACCAGTTCTTGCGTGGGCTGCTAACCCAGCAGCGAATTTTTATCAGCGATTGGTTTTATCAGCGTTTTGAAAAGCAGGCGCGCATCAACATTAACAACGAACTGAATGGGCTCTGAGGACATGAGTGAACACAGCAAAACCAAAACCAGTTTTTACCGGCGCATTTACGTTACCTGGTTGATTAGCCAAGGCGTAAATACGGTGCCCAAAATTATCGAAGCCACCGGCATGCCGCGGCGCACGGCGCAGGACACACTGGTGGCAATTCACGAATTGGCGATTCAACTGGATAACCTGAATGGCCAATTTCGCGTGGCAGATTGGGGTGCGGTAAATGCGCGCTGGGTTGAGGCCAATGTGGCAGAAATTAAAAATGTACTGGAATATCCCTAGGGAGATGTAAATGA
>CBINKF010000257.1:0-5245 GCA_966251115.1 uncultured Cellvibrio sp. | reverse complement strand
AGAACCAAAGTTCGCACGGCGTTAAACCCGAGAATCAACACCGCATCATTTACTGACGCCACCTTGCGATGACCACCATAGTGCGCCGAATTGGCCGCCCGCAGCACCTTCGCCGTCAACACCTGATCAGCGCTGATCTTATTGGCAATCGCCTCAGTATTTACATTCTCATCATTAAAGCTCTCGATAAGCTCCTGAACAACCTTGGGGATATTGGGTAACTTTTGTGCATTTTCGATAAGACTTTTTAAATCCACGACAACCCTCACTTATAACTTTTATTAATGCTCGCAATCCCAGTGCGCTGCGACATGCAGCCTTGTCATCACACCTGTATTGGGTATAGCAAAAGTCGCTCGGATAGCAATCAAAGTTCATGTAGAAGATTTTTTTATAACAAATCCTTGCCAACAAGCCCTTAGCCTTAATTAGCTCTGAATGCCAGATTCCTGTTAGCAGAAGGAAATAGAAACCAAAAACTGAGTAAGGATGAGGATGATGAAGAGACAATAAAAAATGTGCGACGATAAAGTCAGTCAAGAAGTAAAAACGAAAAAGCCCGTCACATGGACGGGCTTTTGTATATGGCGCACTCGGGAGGATTCGAACCTCCGACCGCTCGGTTCGTAGCCGAGTACTCTATCCAGCTGAGCTACGAGTGCGTTGTTGAGGCGCGCATTCTATTGATCGTTGCTATCTTCGTCAAGCACTTTTCGTTAATTTTTTAGCAAAAAAATTTAATTAATGCTTTTAAAATCAACAGATTACGAAAAACAACCAATCTGTATAGATTCCGCTCACAGAGCGGCTTGCGCGTTCTCTGGGTTTTCTTTTTACAGTAAAACCTTGGGAGAATTTGGCGGTGAGAGAGGGAGTCGAACCCTCGATACCTTGCGATATACACACTTTCCAGGCGTGCTCCTTCGGCCACTCGGACATCTCACCGCAGATTAATTTTTCAGCGTTGGCATATATGCTCGCTGAAAAACACCCCAATTGAGTAGTTCCGCTTACCCTCTTGGAAGGCGCGCTAATGTACACAAGCAACTAATTAAACGCAACTTATAATCCGCGCCAATATTGAAAAAAGTTTTCCACTTCAATGACTTTGGCTTGGGGTAACTCGCCAGTCGGGGTCCCCAAGTAGATGAAGCCTATCAGCGACTCATCCTCCGCCAACCCCAGTGTCGCACTGACACTTGGGTTATAAGCCATATCGCCCGTGCGCCAAAAAGCACCCAGGCCCAAGGCGTAGGCAGCGTTGAGTATGTTTTGCGCAGCTGCTCCTGCCGATATTAGCTGCTCAGATTTAGGCACCTTGGGATGCTCCCGGCACTTGGCAATCACCACCATTATCAGCGGTGCGCGCAAGGGCATGGCAAGAAAGCGTTCCTTTTCAAAATCACTCAAGTCGGGTTTGGCTTTTTGCGCCGCGCGAACAAAAACCTGGCCGAGATCCGCAAGCCCCTGTCCCTCAAGGATTAAGAAGCGCCAGGGTTGCAAATTACCGTGATCTGCAGCGCGAACAGCCGCCTGGATGAGTTGTCGACATTGTTCCGGCGTTGGCGCTGGCGCGGACAGCTTGGCCACTGAAGATCGCTTATGTAACAAATGCAGTGCATCCATTGATTATCCTCTTACTCACGAATAAGCCCTATAACCACGTGAAAGTTCCCACTGGCAAATTGGCGCCTTTTTGACTATAAACAGGTAAAATTGTAACCATAACCGGTATTTCCATCACACCGGATTATTAGCTGACCAAGAGTCACGCTTGGAGCTCATATTAGCCACCCCATGCAAATTCCCAGTTTGATCCTGGCACTGGCCATAGAAGTATATTTTTTGTTGTTAGTCGCCACCCTGGTGCTGATTTGGTATTCGCGCAAACAAAAAAAGCTGGTGAACCGCCAGCAAACAAAGCTACTTGAGTTAATCAACGAACTCAAAAGCGCATCGGCACCACCTCCATCGCCAAAAACTTACAAACACTACATTAATGAACAGCTGGAAACCACTCAGTCATATTTTGACACCATAGCGCCGGGGGTTGATATCGCCGGCATTCAACCTACAGACGTCACTCTGGATCAGCGCGTTGCTGCCTTGCGCTATGCCTTTTTACGTGCAGAGGAGTTGGGAACCACCGAAGACAGAGGGAGCGCTGGCTATTGGAACATTTTCCAACAAACACTGGAACCTCTACTGCCACCCCCACTTCAAGAAGAGCCAATTGCGTTAGAACCAAACAATGAAGAACTGGAGACCTACAAAAAAAGGGTAGAAAACCTTGAGAAGTTCAAGAAGCTCTACTTTGAGCTGGAAGGGCAATGGCAAGAAGCACAAGCCTCGGCTGATGAGTACTACCAACAATTAACCGAATTGCTGGCACAATTGGAGGCTAATCCCGAGCTGCAGGGTCTGCTTAATGGCTATCACAACAGCTTTTATGAGCTGGCAAATCAATTCACGCGCAATCGACAACTATTGGGCGAGAGCGAACATAAAACCATCAATATAGTTCGTCGAGATCCCCGCGCAGCCGATGAGATCATGAAATTGCGCAATGTTGCCGCTGATCAATATCGCATCATCAACAACCTTCAGCGCAAGCTGGAAGAAGCCCAATCCGATCAGCAAAAGGCACTTATTGTCCATGAACTGGAGCAACAGCTACAGCGGCAGATTCGCTTCGTACAAGAGTCAGATACCTGTATTCAATTATTGGAAGATGAGCTGGCACAAGCCAATGAGCGCATCGCCCAACAAGCGGTGCAATTGGAAAGTGATCATTTATTGAGTGAAGAAAATCAGCGAATAAAAGAAACTCTACAAAGCTTCACCATGGAAAGTAAGGAGCTGGTCTCCAGCGTAAATGATCTGGAACAAGAAAACGCCAAATTGCGTTCAAATCTTGAGCAACGCGAACCCGCTGCTGAAAATTCCGAAGCCTCAGCACCAGAAAAAATCGCGCAAATTCAAGCTGATTTTATCCATTTACAAAAGCAATACGCCGATCTGGAGGAAAAGTACCTTAGCTTAAAACTGAAATAGCAACTTTCCAGCTCATCTATAACCAAATCACCGCCAACCAAATCCCCCTGCGCAGGTTAAATGCGCTACCCCACCGCACCGCCATGGACATTTAACCCAAAAAGCCGTTTAATTCCGAACTTGCTGTTAGGGAAATTCGATCAACCGAATACTGCCCCAAAGATAAATACAAAGGTCATGGTCAATGAATACCAAAGCGGAAACCCGAGAACTGCAAACTGAGAGTCCGGTGCAGCAATATTATTTTCGCGCTCTTATCTGCTTTGCTGCAGCCGGGACATTGGCGGCCAGGTCCGACTGGGATCAACCCAATACCCTAAACTTTGGCGTGATAGTTTTTTTATTGCTTTACGCCTATGGCACTTTTCACTTTACACGCAAACTTGTCGGTGAGCGCATTACCCAAGTTGGTCGCTGGCTTACCTATGTAGACGCGGGCCTGGTCGGTTTGGTTCTCAGCCTGACTGACTTTAGTATTTTGCCCACAATCATGTTTTTAACCATGATTCAATTTAACGCCCTGATAAGCGGTGGTTTTCGCAAACTCATGGAGGATAACACGGCATTTGCGGTGGGCGTACTTACCAGCCTGGTAATCCACAAACCCCAATTAGTATTGTCTGGCAGTATTCAAATTAGCGCGGCCAGTCTTATTGGTGTGGCAACCTACTTTTTGGTTTATGCCATTTATATGCATCAACGCCTGCACAAACTTATGCTGAGCCAACAGCAGCTGGAGAGCGAGCAAAAGTGGCACAAAATACGCGCCTACAAACTCTCCCGTTACCTTCCCCCCACCGTGTGGCAAGCCATTAATCGCGGGGACGATAAACATTTACAAGCAGAGCGCAAACGTATCAGCGTCTTTTTTTCTGATATTAAAGATTTTAGCCAACTCGCTGAAGAAATAGAGGCAGAAGCACTTACTGAACTACTCAACCACTACCTGACTGAAATGTCCAAAATCGTCGCACATTACGGCGGGACCATCGATAAGTTCATGGGTGATGGCATAATGGTACTCTTTGGCGACAGTTCAAGTCGCGGGGTTAAAGATGACGCCACTCGCTGCGTCGCCATGGCGATAGCTATGAAAAAGAAAATTAAATCCATGCAGCAGGAATGGTTTGGCCAAGGCATTAAAAAGCCGCTGCAGGTACGCATGGGCGTCAACACCGGCTACTGCACAGTTGGCACCTTTGGCACCTCCAATCACCTTGATTACACGGTGCTAGGCACACAGGTAAATCTCGCCAGCCGCCTGGAATCAGCCGCCGAGCCAGATGAAATTCTTATATCCCACGAAACCTGGTCGCTGGTGAAAGACACCATCATGTGTCGCGACAAAGGTGAAATTCAAGTGAAAGGCTTTACCATGCCGGTAAAAGTTTACCAAGTAGCAGACCTGCGCAAGGAGATGGGTAAAAATCAAAGCTTCTTCGAAGAGCGCGCCGAAGGTTTCTCCATGTATCTGGACCTGGACAAAGTCCGCAATTACGACAAACAAAAAGTGATGGAATCTCTTCAGAAAGCGGCAGAACGCTTGCGCGACAAAGTGATAGTTTGATCGCAAAAAAAATGGCTGCATAAGCGGCCATTTTTCATTTAAACCAGACTACTGGCGAATTAACCTTATACTTTCGGCATTTAGCCCGGCTTCTGTAGTGCGAAATGGATTGATGTCCAACCCTCCGCGACGGGTATACCGGGCATCAACACTTAAGGAGTCAGGAGCACAGCGCTCCATCAAATCACAAAATATTCGCTCCACGCAGTGCTCATGAAAGTCCTGATGTTCGCGAAATGAAATCAGATAACGCAAAACCCCATCTCGCGCTATCTGCCGCCCCTTGTAGCCAATGACAAGGCTGGCCCAGTCGGGCTGGCCGGTTACCGGACAGTTGGTTTTTAACAGGTGGGAATGAAAGGTTTCCTCCACCAGGTTATTTCCCTTCTCATTGACGAGCTGGAGATATTCCGGGTGCGGATGGTAGCAATCAATCTCGACATCCAGGTCATCCAGACAGACTCCCGGTAGTTGGCCTACCCGACTCAAAGGAGGTGGATTAGTGGCTGTTAACGGATAGAGGCAAACGTTGACCTCAGCTGCTGCCGCTGCCGACAAATCCCGAGTCAGGATCGCCCTCACCTCGTCAAGGTTCCCAAACCGAGTCTGATTAAGTGAATTGAG
>CBINKF010000256.1:0-5256 GCA_966251115.1 uncultured Cellvibrio sp. | reverse complement strand
CCTCGGCGATGGGAATAAATTCGGCGGGCGAAATAGATTTTTGCTCAAAGTTCCAGCGCAGTAACACCTCAAAGCCAAAGGTGGAACCGTCGGTTGCATTGAGCAAGGGTTGGAAGGCGAGTTTGAAGTCGCGGTTGTTTACCGCCTGGATCAAACCGTTTTCCAGCACCAGGCGGCGCTGCGATTGCTGTTGCATGCCCTCTTCAAAAAACGAAATCTGGCCGCGTCCGCCGCGCTTGGAGCGGTACATGGCAATATCGGCAAATTTGAGCAGCTCCTCGGCAGTCACGTCGTTGCCGTTGCACACCGAAATGCCGATGCTGACACTGGTGGTAATTTCGTAGCCGTTAATGTCAAAGGGCAGTTTCATGCAGGTGCGAATGCGATCGGCGACGCGCGCGGCATCGTAGGCACTGTTGAGGTTGGTGAGCATTAACGCAAACTCATCGCCGCCCAAGCGCGCGAATAGCTCGTTGCCGCGCAGGGTGGACATTACTCGCCGACAAACGCGCTTGAGCAGGTCGTCGCCGAGGCTGTGGCCATAGGTGTCGTTGATCAGCTTGAAATTGTCTATATCGAAAAGCAGCAGTGCCAGGGTGCCGCCGCTGCGTTTGTTGTTGTTGACAGCAACCTTAAATGATCCATCGAACAAATAGCGGTTGGCGAGGTTGGTGAGCATGTCGCGTTCGGCAAGCGTTTTGACACGGTAAAAACTTTCGCGTAGTTCCTGTTCCAGCTCAAAGCGTTTGCGCGCCTGCACAATGGTGCGACGCAGACGCGCAGCGGAAATTTCGCGTTTGATAATAAAATCCTGGGCGCCAGCCTGGAGTGCGTCCAGGGCGAGTTTTTCATCCTCGGAGTTGCTCATCATCACCACTACAGCGGCCATTTCATCGCTGCTATCGCGCAGTTCCTTTAGCAGTTCAATGCCGTCTCGCTCGGGCATGCGATAGTCTAATAAAATTACATCGAAGGGCGATTCCCGGCACAAGTCCAATGCCTGGTCGGCCGTTGTTGCCTGGCTGATAGTGCAGTCAAAATCGGATTTGTGCAGCGAGCGCTTAACGCTCTCGCGATCCACATCGTCGTCGTCAACAATTAAAATATCCATGATACCTCGCTTGGATAATTCTCCTGAAAAAAACACTCCCACAAAAACGCCTAGCGTTTCAGGTAAACAATATTCCAGTAGTCATCCAGCAGTTGGATAACATTTAAAAAGCCGCGCCCGCTCTCCTCTTTTACAAAATAGCCGGCAATGTGATTGCGATAGGCGGCCGTCATATCCTCTTCGGCTTTGGAGGTGGTCAGCACAAAAATAACCAGGTCTTCCAGTTTGGAGTCGCTGCGAACTATTTCGAGAAACTCCAGGCCGTTCATGCGCGGCATCTGTAAATCCAGCAGTACCACAAAGGGGCGGGGTATTTCACCGCTGCGCAATTTATGCAGCGCATCGAGGCCATCGGTGGCGCGAATTAAGGGGTTGCCTATATGGCATTTGGAAAAACTGCGTTCAACGGCCATTGCATCGACATCATCGTCCTCAACCAGCAGCAGTGTGACTTCAGATTTATTTTGCATGGTTAAGCCCCTTGATTATTTTCCGGCGGTTGGTGTGGAAGTAATCACCTTGGGCCAATAGAGGTGAATGCTGGTGCCCTGGCTGCCATCTGATTCGATGCGAATATTGCCCTGGTAAAAATCGATGATTTTTTTGCACAATGCCAAACCCATACCGCTGCCTTCGCGCTCGTCGCGAGGCCTGAGGGTTTGGAACATTTGCATGGCCTTGTTGTGTAAATGGGGCGGAATACCCGGTCCGTCATCACTAACCTTAAGGGCGTAGCCCTTGGCGTCCGGTGTGCAGCTGATGTGAATTACTCCAGTATTGCGGTGGTGATGTTTGATGGCGTTGGCGATCAGGTTGCGCAATACCAGCTCCAGCGGTGTGCGCGGCAGCTGTACCTGCAGGTCGGGCGCCTCCAGTTTGAAATTGTCGCCCACATCCTGAAACTCGAAAATATCCCGAGCCAGATTGCGCAGGTTGATATCGGAAATATCCTGGGCCACGCGCCCCACGCGCGAGTACATCAGCAAATCATCAAGCAGCTTGGACATGCGCTGGGCGCGGCCTTTGAGCAACTGCAAATGGGGTTTGGACGCATCGGGCAGCAAATCGCCGCAGTCTTCTTCAATCCAGCTCGCCAGCTTTTCTATGGCGTTGAGCGGCGCTTTTAAATCGTGAGAGGCGACATAGGCGAATTGGTCGAGCTCGGTATTGCTGCGCTCCAGCGCGCGGTTGCGCTCTTCCAGCAGCAGCGCCATGGTTTTGGACTGGTGAATGTCGAGAATTTGAATGGCGATAAAAATTATCCGCTGGTCCTGATTTTTAATGGCGGAAGCGGAGAGCTGCCCCCATACATAGTCGCCATTTTTGCGCTTGTATTGCTTTTGCCGCATCAGGCTGTCCAGCTCGCCGCTGCACAGTTTGGCAAAATCCTCCAGGCTGCTGGCGCGCTCTTCGTCGGCAACCAATTCAATCGTCTCCATGCCGATCATTTCGTCGGGGCTGTAGCCGAACCAGTCGGCCATCGCCTGGTTGACTTCAATTACGCACCCCTGCACATCCGCCAATGAAAAGCCCACCGGGGAGGTTTTAACCGCGGCGGTAAGAACCGCTTCCTTTTCTGACAGCAACGCCTGGGCGGCCATTTTTTCGCTCAGGTCGTGAATAACGCCGGTAAACAGCTGGTCAGTGGCGGTGCTGCTCTCGGTAATTTGCAGCAGCATGGGGAACTCTGTGCCATCGCGCTTTTGCGCGCGCAGCATGCGCCTGTCGCCGATAATGCGCTTTTCGCCGGTTTGGCGATAATGGGCGAGGGAGACGCTGTGAGCGCTGCGATAGGATTCGGGCATCAGGCATTCCACGTTGCAGTTGATGAGCTCTTCCGGCCCATAGCCAAACATCTCCTGGGCCGCGCGGTTAATGCTCAGTATGAGCCCCCGGTTATTAATCACAATTACACCATCTATCATGGCGTCCATGGCGCTGCGCTGGCGCTGGTAGGCCTCATCCAGCTCGCGCTCTTTGTGGGCCACATTAAAATACAGCCGCTGCAGCACCAGCGCCGACAGGCCCAGCAGTGCCACCAGGCTCATAATGATGCCCTGCAGCGGGCTGCGAAAACTGGCGAGGAAATCCCGTGTTGCGGTCAGCTGCAGGTGCCAGGTTTCGCTGCCGTGGGGATAGCTGCGCTCCAGGCGCAGCGCCGACAGGTCTTCAGCCTCGGGCGATAGCAGTGCTAGCGGCGGCGCCGAATTGAGTTGAATCTGCAGTTGATAGTCCCGGTCGCTCTCCAGGCGGGTTAGGGAATCCGCCAGTTTTTTGAGGGATATGAGGTTGACCAGCCAGGCGGACTGTCCATCGCTAAGTTTTGCGAAGCGAGCCAACTGCCCGTCGTCTAATTGCTGATACATGCCGGTTGGATGCTGTACCGCCTCCGCCAGGAGTTGTGGCCAGGGCATGGGTTCGCGCTTGCGGCTTTCCAGCGCGAGCAATTTACCCTGGACGTCCACCTGGGCGATGGCCACCAGGCTGGGCATATCGCGCAAAAAAGCATAGGCGTCGTCGCGCCATTCGCGCGTGCTTAAATCCTGATTATTAAGTCGTTGCACCATGCGCTGTTGCGCCGCCTCTATCTCTCCCAAGCGGTTAAAAATGGTGGCTGCCAGGCTATCGGCCTTATTGCCCAGGCTTTTTTCGGCGTTGCGCTCCTGCTCTATGTTGAGAATAACCAGAGTGTAAAGCCCGATCAGAATAATCGCGGGCACCGACCAGGACAGCTGCCATTGCTGAAAGGCCTTTAGCGGGTGGGGTGGCGGTGAAAACAAAACGATCAGGGCAAAGCCGATAATGACAAAGCCGCTGGCAGTGTGGGGCGCCATATGGGCGTGGCTGGTCCAACCATAGGCCGATACCAGTCCGGTCAGGTGGCCCACCAGTGCCATAAGGCCCATACCCAAAATAATGGCACCCAAGAGGGTGACGCAGAGTTTGATGGGCGCCGGACGCGGCAGCAGCTGGGTGAGTGCCGCCAGGGTTAGCGCAAGGCCACTCAGGCCGAAACTGAGGGAAGTATTGGGCGCCATTCGCCCTGATGGCGCCGGGGCCGGGCTCAGGTTGTCGCGAATAAACAACTGGTCCAGGCCCAGATCGGTACCGGTGAGGTATTGGGAAAAGGTGGCAAAGCCCAGGGCGCCAGATAGCAAACCGGCAGCCAGCCCCCAGCGCCAATAGCCGCGATAGACCAACAGCAGTCCAACTGCCGTTAGCAGCAGACTGAGGGCCGTGTTAAATACCATGATGGTGTTGTGGGGCGAGATTATGGCGCGCAGCTGCAGCGGCCATGACAGCATAACCGCCAGTGCGACAACTATCGCCACGCCCAGGCCGGTTTGAGCAGTGGCGCGCAGGTTGCGTGTTAAGCGAAATTTTATAAAGGGATTATCCCTGGGGTTGTATCCAGCGCTTGCCATGCAAACCAACCTTCACTTGGTGTCCTTAGTGGCGTCCTTAGTGGCGTCCTTAGTGGTGCTCTTAGCGCCTTGCTGCAGCCAACCAAACGCTATTGATAAAGCAGATGTATAGTACAAATTACTGCTTGCGCAACCGGCCTGAGGCATCAATGTGCCGCTTTGTGAAAAAAGGTGATTTTATTATTTCTTTAAACTTATTTTTTTCTAAAAAATAGATTTTTTAATTATGGAAAAACAAATTTAACGAAATTTGTGCCACAAGATGATTGCTACAAAAAATCCGGAACCGATATAAATGTAGTATGGGCACAGGTAATTGCCGGGTGAGGGCGCAGCGGTATAAGGATTGCAATAATCTGTCAGTTGCCGTGCTGTGCAATTTCGTAATTGGCATATGTTGTGTTGCGCAATCGGCGCTCTGGGCAATTGCCGGCCTTGTGCGAACCTTGATTGCGCTGTGTTATCCCCCCTAAATTTTCTGCTGTATTTTTTATCGCTTAAGGCGGTCGTGAGTGGCGCCGCAAGTTGGCAGCTGCTATAGATCACTGAATCCCACTGCTGCACACAAACTCTATGCCCAGTATTCTCGCTCCCCACCAGCAATTGCCACGCGCCATTTGGTATCTGGGCTTTGTCAGCATGCTGATGGATATCTCTTCGGAGATGATCCACAGTTTGCTTCCCATGTTTATGGTGAGTGTGCTGGGGGCCAGCGCCATT
>CBINKF010000255.1:0-5273 GCA_966251115.1 uncultured Cellvibrio sp. | reverse complement strand
AGCTGCCAGCAAGGCTTGATAAGCCAATTTTCAGTTCGGGTTAATCCTGAATAGAGGGTTAAGTCAGCAAAAATAAAAAGAGGCCGGGTGGCGACGCTCGGCCTCTTTTTTTCTGTTAAACTGCAGCGATTTTTTGCGCCCTGCAGGTGCAAGCCTGTGTGTGGGAAACCCAATTTAAACGGAGTCTTGCTATGTCCAGCCCCAGAGATAAAAAATACAAACGTATTTTGTTGAAGTTGAGCGGTGAGGAGCTGATGGGGTCCGAAGGTTTCGGTATCGACCCAAAAGTCCTGGACAAGATGGCTCTGGAAATCGGCCAGCTGGTGGGTATAGGTGTGCAAGTCGGCTTGGTAATTGGCGGTGGTAACCTGTTTCGCGGTGCACAATTGAGCGCTGCCGGCCTGGATCGCGTCACTGGCGACCACATGGGTATGCTGGCAACGGTAATGAACGCCCTGGCCATGCGCGATGCACTGGAACGCTCCAATATCTCCAGTCGGGTAATGTCCGCTATTCCCATGAGCGGTATTGTAGAGCACTACGATCGTCGCCGCGCCGTTCGTTTTTTAAGCGCTGGTGAAGTGGTGATCTTTTCCGCCGGAACCGGCAACCCCTTCTTTACCACCGACTCCGCTGCCTGTTTGCGCGGAATTGAAGTTGAGGCAGATATAGTGCTTAAGGCCACCAAGGTCGATGGCGTGTATACTGCCGATCCGAAAAAAGACCCAAGTGCGACTAAGTACGATCGTCTCTCCTATGACGAAGTGCTGGATAAAAAGCTGGGTGTAATGGATTTAACTGCCATTTGCCTGTGTCGCGATCACGATATGCCAGTGCGTGTGTTCCGCATGAACAAGGCTGGTGCACTGCTCAATATTATGGTGGGCAGTGATGAAGGCACGCTGATTGAAGAGGAAAAGAAACATGATTAATGACATCAAAAAAGACGCCGAACACCGCATGAAAAAGGCCATTGAGGCTTTGGTGGTGAACTTCAACAAAATCCGCACCGGTCGCGCCCACCCCAGCCTGCTGGATGGAGTTACCGTGAATTACTACGGCACCGAAACCCCGCTGAGCCAGGTTGCCAATATCAATATCGAAGACGCCCGCACCCTGTCGGTAAGCCCCTGGGAGCGCAATTTGGTGCCGGAGATTGAAAAGGCCATTATGAAGTCTGACCTGGGTTTGAACCCATCGACCAATAACGGTTTGATTCGTATTCCGCTGCCGATGCTGACCGAAGAGACGCGCAAAAACTTTATCAAGCAAGCGCGTGCCGAGGCTGAAGCCGGTCGTGTTGCTGTGCGCAATGTACGCCGCGATGTGCTGGGCAGTGTCAAAGCCCTGTTGAAAGACAAGGCCATCAGTGAAGATGATGATCGTCGCGCACAAGATGATATTCAGAAAATTACCGATAAATTTATCGCAGAAGTGGATAAGGCTCTGGCGGCTAAAGAAACCGACCTTATGGCCATCTAAGGCCCCCTTGTCTTGCGGGGCGGAGCCCGCCCTGTCCTCAGGAGCAAAGCCCGCTCTCCACAACCCCGGCCTGGTGCCGGGGCCGCACCCTAAAAAAATCACAACAAAGGGTGGGACCACCACCTGATCACTGCCGGGAGATATGCGTGACCGACAACAGCCTTCGCCATGTGGCAATCATTATGGACGGCAATAACCGCTGGGCAAAGCAGCGGGGTATGGCGGGTGTGTCCGGCCATAAAGTCGGCGTGGAGCGCATTCGCGATGTGATGTCTGCTTGCCAGGAGCTGGGCATAGAAGTGCTTACCGTATTTGCCTTTAGCAGCGAAAACTGGAAGCGCCCTCCCTTAGAGGTTGAGGCGCTTATGTCGCTGTTTCAGCTGTATCTTAAAAACGAAGCCAAAGCCCTTAAAAAGAAGGATGTGGCTTTGCGTGTTATTGGCAATCGCAGCCGTTTTAGCCCCTCGATTCAAAAAGCCATAGCAGCGGCCGAGGAAACCACCCGTGGCGGCAAAACCACGTTGGTGATAGCGGCGGATTATGGCGGCCGCTGGGATATTGCCCAGGCTGCGCAAAAGCTGGCGCAGCAGGTTGCAGCTGGCGAATTGGCGCCAGAGGCAATCGATGAAAACTTGCTAGATGCCCAAACCAGCTTGGCGGACTTACCTCCACTGGATTTGTTAATTCGCACCGGCGGCGAGTTGCGCATCAGTAACTTTTTGTTGTGGCAGGCGGCTTATGCTGAACTCTACTTTAGCGACAAGCTCTGGCCGGATTTTGATGCCGGTGAACTGAAAAAAGCGGCTGAGTCTTTTTATGCCCGTCAACGCCGCTTCGGATTTACCGGCGATCAAATAGAAGCTGGTGTATTGATCGGAGGCCAGGGCGATGCTTAAGCAGCGAGTCATTACCGCTATAGTTCTTGCAGCCTTGTTTCTGGGGGCACTGTTTGGTCTGCCCGCCGGCTATTTCCCCTTTTTTATGGGGATTGTGGTGTTAATTGGCGCCTGGGAATGGAGCAATATGTCGGGTTTTCCGCAAGTCTGGAAACGCCTGGCCTACTGCGGGGCAATCTTCGCTTTGATGGTAGGGGCCTCGGCCTATTTCGGCTTTGCCGGTGAGGCGCGTCCCGCCCTGGACAAAGGTTCAGTGCGCGATCTGCTGGTGGCCGGTTGTGCCTGGTGGGCGCTGGCATTGCTGCTGGTGCAGGGCTATCCAAGCAGTGCCATCCTCTGGGGGCATAAAGCCCTGCGTTTGGTGATGGGGGTGCTGGTACTTGTGCCGGCCTGGGTGGCCTTGGTGTATTTGCGTCAGCAGAGCTACGGCGCTCCGCTAGTGCTGTTATTGATTTTGGTAGTGGCCCTGGCGGATTCCGGGGGCTATTTTGCCGGGCGCCGCTTTGGCAAGCACAAGCTGGCGCTCGCTGTCAGCCCAGGCAAAACCTGGGAGGGCTTCTTCGGCGGCCTGTTGACCAATGTACTTTTGGCGCTGGTGCTCAGCTATACCTTAAAACTGGATTTGCTGTTGGCGCTGGCGGTTATAGTGCCCACCAGCCTGGTTTCGGTACTGGGCGATCTGTTGGAAAGCATGGTCAAACGCCATGCCGGGGTTAAGGATAGCGGCAGTATTCTGCCGGGGCACGGTGGCATTCTCGATCGTATCGATGGTATTACCGCAAGTGCACCTGTGTTTGCCCTGGCTATTCTGGCCAGCAATGTCCTGGGTCAGGGCGGGTTGGTGAATTAGGCCATGAGTGTTGCCAGCGTGAGAAGTCGCCAATCCATTACCGTTCTGGGGGCTACAGGTTCAATCGGCGTTAGCACTCTGGATGTGATTGCCCGTCATCCTGAGCGCTATTCGGTTTTTGCCCTTACCGCCGAGCGGCGCTGGCAGTTGCTGGCTACCCAGTGCCTGGTGCACCGGCCGCGTTTTGCAGTGATCCGCGACGCCGCATCGGCCAAATTACTCGCGCAGGCATTGCGCGAACAGGGCAGCAGCACCCAGGTGCTCTATGGTGCTGAGGCGCTGGAGCAGGTGGCTGGTGCGGCGGAGGTCGACCTGGTTATGGCGGCTATAGTTGGTGCTGCCGGCCTGCTACCGACTTTGGCTGCGGTCAGGCAGGGCAAAAAAGTACTGCTCGCCAATAAAGAAGTCTTGGTGATGGCTGGGGGTTTGTTTACCCGCGCGGTGGCGGAGCACAAGGCCACGCTTCTACCTATCGACAGCGAGCACAATGCCATCTTCCAATGCCTGCCCAACCATCGCACCGATTACCTCGCCCAGGGGCTGCACTCCAGTGGTGTGCGCAAAATTCTCCTGACAGCGTCCGGCGGTCCGTTCCGCAATACCCCGCTTGCCGAGCTTAAACAGGTGACACCGGAGCAAGCCTGCGCCCACCCCAATTGGTCCATGGGCCAAAAAATTTCGGTGGACTCGGCCACCATGATGAACAAGGGTCTGGAGCTTATCGAAGCCTGCTGGCTGTTCAATTGTTCGCCCGAGCAGGTCGATGTGGTGATCCACCCGCAGAGCGTTATCCATTCCATGGTGGAGTATATTGATGGCTCGGTGTTGGCCCAGTTGGGCAACCCGGATATGCGCACCCCTATAGCTCACGCCCTGGCTTGGCCGGAGCGCATTGAGTCGGGGGTGTCCAGTCTGGATTTAATCGCCACCGCTCGCCTGGATTTCAGCGCTCCCGATTATCAACGCTTTCCCTGCCTTAGATTGGCGCGGCAAGCAGCGCTGCGCGGCGGCAATGCTCCGGTCATACTCAATGCCGCCAACGAAGTGGCTGTGGCCGCCTTTTTGGAGCGCAGATTAGGGTTTGATCGCATTGCCGGTCTTATCGATAGTGTTCTGGAGCGCATCCCCTTTGGCGAACCTAATTCACTGGAACAGGTCCAAGCCGCCGACGAGGAAGCGCGCGCCTTGACCCAGCAGTTATTGGCCGCGCGCTAGTGAGCAGCTTGAGGTCGTTTTGAGGTAGTAGCATGCAGGCTCTTGAATCCTTTATTTTTTTTATCGTTGCGATACTGGTTTTAGTACCTATCCACGAGTTTGGGCACTTTTATGTGGCGCGTCGCTGCGGTGTTAAGGTGCTGCGCTACTCCATAGGATTCGGCAAGGTTTTGTGGCGCCGTTATGACAAACAGGGGACAGAGTACGCCCTGGCCGCTATTCCCCTGGGTGGCTACGTTAAAATGCTGGACGAACGCGAAGGTGAAGTGGCTCCAGAAGAGCGTCACCGGGCGTTTACCCAAAAAACGGTGTGGCAGCGGATCGCGATAGTCGCCGCCGGCCCAATAGCCAATTTTTTTCTGGCAATTTTACTGTTTTGGGTGGTGTTGCTGCAGGGTGAATCCGGTTTGGTGCCCTTGGTGGGCAAGGTCGAGCCCAACTCGATTGCCGCCCATGCCGGGCTGGAATCTGGTCAGCAAATTGTGGCCATAGATGGCCAGCCAACACCTACCTGGAGCGCTGTGGCCAGGGCGTTGGCAGAGCGCCTGGGTGAATCGGGTAAAATCGAGTTCAGTGTGATTTACCGCGATGATCCATCCGCTCGTCGCTATGAGTCCCAGGCGGAGTTAAAAGACTGGTTGCGCGATACCCTCGACCCGGACCCGATTGCGGGACTGGGGCTAACGCCTTATGTGCCACCCGTGCCTGCTCAGGTGGGGTCGGTTACCGACGGCAGCCCGGCCGCTATTGCCGGATTTAAACCGGGCGATAAGTTGCTCACCGTAAATGGCAAGCCGGTGGGGAGCTTCGATGATTTTGTCGGCCTGGTG
>CBINKF010000254.1:0-5275 GCA_966251115.1 uncultured Cellvibrio sp. | reverse complement strand
GGCCTGCCGCCAGCGTTCAATCTGAGCCATGATCAAACTCTTCAGTTTAAAATCAAGTGCCGTTCCGTAGAACAGCTAAAACTTTGCTCAAATACTCGTGAACGTATTTCACATAATGAATTTTACGGGTCACTTGCATTTGATAAATTGGTTGACCAACCTACCTGCAAGCGCCCACACGCATTGCTTGATCGAGTTTTTAAATAACCGGTTGGCGCTGAGGCTTAACCGTGGGAGGCGCATTCTACAGAATCCAACCTCGTTTGCAAGCAATTTCTTTGTCGATTTTGCTTACCTTGCAGAAGTAATTTTCAAGCTTCGCTTTACTCTTTTACCCTGCCGCCGCTTTGGCGAGGCGCGCATTATACGCATCCTTTTTTGTTTGTAAACCATTAATTTTCTTAATTTTTTACAAACTGCCTTGCGACCCTTGCCGCTGCTTTTGCCTTTTCAGGTTTGCCTCGGCGAGGGCGCGCACTATAGGGGCGACTCCTTTCGCTGGCAAGCTTTTTCTAAGGAAGCCGTGAAGATTTTTAAATATAGATAAAAACACAAACAACAAGAGCAAAAATCACACAACATCAAAGAGGTGGTATTTCTTTTTGCCCAATTTCACCAAATAGAATCGCCCGAAGTAAGCAGCGTCCGCCGCAAAACATTGCCCCACTCGCATAATGTCAGCCTCAGACCTTGCAACCCCATTTATACTGACCGCCGAGCGCGCCAGGGCATCTTTTACCTGCTTACCGGAAGCAGCCATACCCGCATCCGCCAGCAGCTGCGTCAAAGGGATATCAGTCAGCGCCTGGCGAACCAGCTCAGAGCTTGGCAGCCCATCCTGACGCAACTGAATAAAGTCCGCCTCACCAAGACCGGAGAGGTCGTCACTGAATAGCGCATGGGTAATACGCTGCGCAGCCAGCAACCCCTCTTCACCATGAACCAAGCGTGTAACTTCTTCAGCCAGAATTCGCTGCGCCTCTGGCTTACCCTCACGCGCCCTATCCTCCACCTCTATTTCAGCAATGCGCGCAACATTGATAAAAGTGAAATAGCGCAGGAATTTATAGACATCCGCGTCTGCCGTATTTAACCAGAACTGATAAAAGGCGTAAGGCGAGGTTTTGGCAGGATCAAGCCAGACAGTTCCCGTCTCGGTTTTCCCAAACTTGGTGCCATCTGACTTGGTAACCAGCGGCATAGTCAGGCCAAAGACATGCCCTCCATGGATGCGGCGAGTCAGGTCGATACCACCAGTGATATTGCCCCATTGGTCGCTGCCACCGATTTGTAAAGTACACCGGTTGCGCTGATACAGCTCTGCAAAGTCGAAAGATTGCAGCAACATATAGGTGAACTCGGTAAATGAAATACCCTCACCTTCGCGCTCGATACGCTGCTTCACCGACTCCTTATTGATCATATTGTTAATAGAAAAGTGCTTGCCCACATCGCGCAGAAAGCTGAGCACATTCATATTGCCAACCCAGTCCAAATTGTTGACCACATCAGCTGAATTTCGTCCACAGTCGAAATCTATATAGCGACTGACCTGTACCTTCAGCTTATTCACCCAGGTTGCCACCACATCGGGAGTATTAAGCTTGCGCTCCTGCGCCTTAAAACTGGGATCGCCAATCAAACCTGTCGCCCCACCCACCAAGGCAATAGGCTTGTGACCGGCCATTTGAAAGCGTTTAAGCATAAGCAAGGGCACAAGGCTGCCGATGTGCAAACTATCTGCAGTCGGATCAAAGCCACAATAAAGAGTGCGGCTCGCGGAATTAAGATGCTCAACCAGAGCATCTCCGCCAGTCACCTGGGCAATCAGGCCTCGATCTTGCAACTCTTGTAGAAATTTTGTGTCTATTGACGCCATAGGAAATAACCAATTTTTGAAAATTAACTGAGATCCGCCCCACATAAATGGGCAAAAAAGCCGCAAAAGATACTCCATATCCCTTTAAATTCAAGACTTAAGCGACGAATTGTTACGAAGTTGTGAAGTTTTAAGGTGTTACTGGCGTATTTTTCTGCTATAAAAGCCCTTTGTTGGATCACTTATATATAAAGGCGAGCTAGATTTAATCATGCCCTCACAACTGAGCCCAATGACGAGCATAAAAAAACTGCTCGAAACCACTCAAACTTACGTACCGCGAGGGCACCTTCTCGCCGCCATCGGCCTTCTAACCGGAGTGTTGACGGTGGTTAATTTTCCATCAAACGACACTCCAGATACCCCCCAGACTCAAGTTAGCCTTGCTATACCAGACCCAGCCCCTCAAACAGCTGCAATCACTCCTGATACAGAATTCCAAGCCTCCAGCGGGGCTTCAGCTCAAGACGCCGAGCAGCAAATTCAAGACGAAGAGCCACCTGCAAAGGAATTTACTGTGCAAACGGGCGACAACCTCTCTTTGATTTTCAAGCGCGCCGGTTTAAATGACCGCGATATTTACGAACTCTTTGACGAGGCCCCGGACGCGAAAGCCTTACGCAATATTCGCCCTGGGCAAAAGCTGTCGTTTTTAACAGAGGGCAATCAACTCCAGGAATTGACCTACAGCATCAGCCTTTTAGATAGCTTAACCTTCACCCGCACAGATAAGGGTTTTGTCTCAAACGACACATCCGTAACCCCGGATGTTAAATATGCATTTGCCCAGGGTGTTATTGACAGTTCACTCTATCTTGCAGGCAAACGTGCCGGATTGAGCAGCGGCATAACCATGGAGCTGGCCAACATTTTCGGGTGGGATGTGGATTTTGCCCTGGATATTCAAAAAGGCGATTCGTTTAAGGTGATGTATGAAGAACAACACCTCAACGGCAAGCGCGTGGGCACAGGCAAAATCATTGCCGCCGAGTTCGTCAACGACGGCAAAACCTACAAGGCCGTCCGTTACACCAACAAAGATGGTGTCAGCCGCTACTACACTCCCGACGGCCGCGGCATGCAAAAAGCCTTTCTCCGCACGCCGATTGAGTTTGCCCGCATCAGTTCAGGATTTACACTGGCGCGCATGCATCCGGTACTGCACATTATGCGCGCGCACAAAGGCACTGATTACGCCGCTTCACGCGGCACTCCAATTCGCGCGACAGGCGATGGCAAAATCGCCTTTGCCGGTCGCAGAGGCGGCTATGGCAACTGCATAGTGATCAACCACGGTAGTGGCTATGAAACCATATATGGCCATATGAATAATTTTGCCAAAGGCATCAAGGCTGGAGTGCGGATTAACCAAGGTGATGTGATTGGTTATGTCGGCTCTACCGGCCTGGCATCTGGCCCCCATTTACACTATGAATTTCATATAAATGGTCAGGTTCGCAACCCTGTTACTGTCCCTCTACCCCAAGCCATGGGGATAGACAAATCACAGCTGGCCCAGTTTAACCAGACCACCCATCCACTGATCGCCCAACTCGATCAGTACAGTGATGCCTCGCACCTGGCGATGGCCAAAGGCACCAGCACCAGCAACTGATAATTACTATGGTCCAAAGCCATCTCTATATTGGCTTGATGTCCGGCACTAGCGCCGACGCTGTAGATGCGGCGCTAGTTGACCTCAGCGGATTTCCACAATTGCTCGCAACGCATAGTTCCAAGCTGGACAGCAGGCTGCGCGAGGACATTTTTAATCTCTGTCAAAGCGAGTCAGACGCGATAGATTTACTGGGACATCTGGATGTAGAGCTGGGACGGTTATTCGCTCAATGCGCACTCGATTTGCTGGAAAAAGCCGGGCGTAAACCAGATGAAATTCGCGCCATCGGCAGCCACGGTCAAACTATTCGCCATAGGCCACCAGGCGCCGATCTGGGCAGAAACCCATTTACCTTACAAATTGGCGACCCCAACACTATAGCCTACCTAACCGGCGTAACTACCATTGCAGACTTCCGACGCAAAGACATAGCCGCTGGCGGTCAGGGTGCACCGCTGGTTCCGGCGTTTCACAAAGCAATCTTCCACTCCGAATCCCAGGCGCGACTCATCATTAACCTGGGCGGAATGGCCAATATCACCTGGTTACCAACACAGGGGCACGTCAGGGGTTACGACACAGGCCCGGCCAATGTGCTTATGGACGCCTGGATCGATCGGCATTTACAGCAAAGCTTTGATGAAAATGGCAACTGGGCTGCCTCCTCGGAGCCTGACACCGCGTTAGTCGCGCGCCTGATTGCTCACCCCTATTTTGCACAGGTTGCGCCCAAAAGCACCGGCCGAGAGATTTTCAACCTGAACTGGTTAGAGCGAGAAATCAACGCTCTGGGGCGTCAACTCCACCCGGCGCAGGTGCAGTCCAGCCTGTTACAGCTCACAGTAAATAGCCTTGCGCTGGAAATTTCTGGACTTGCGGAAAAAGGGACGGAAATTATTGTATGCGGTGGCGGTGCTTATAACGGCGAATTAAACAGGCGCCTTGCGCTCGCACTGCCCGGTTATTCGCTGCTCACCAGCAGTGATTTGGGTATTGATCCCCAGTGGATTGAGGCTATGGCTTTTGCCTGGCTTGCACAGCAAACCCTAAACCGTGCAACAGGCAATTTATGTAATGTCACCGGGGCGAGCAGAGAGGTCATCCTGGGCGGAATTTACCTGGCTGACTAAATCGAGGCCAGGGCCTTAATCCGAACCTATACGATAAGCGGAAAACCAAGCGCCTAAATAGAGAAGGAAGACCCACAGCCGCAGGTGCTGGAGGCGTTGGGGTTCTGGATAACGAATTTGGCACCTTGCAGGCCCTCCTCGTAATCCACCCTGGCCCCGACAAGGTAGGGATAACTCATAGCATCGACCACCACTTTAACGCCGTCGCGCTCAACGACTGAGTCATCATCCGCCAAGGCTTCATCGAAGGTAAAACCATACTGGAAACCCGAACAGCCCCCTCCTGTGACGTAAACACGCAACTTGAGATCGGGATTACCTTCTTCCTCTATCAGGCTCCGCACCTTAGCTATGGCGCTCTCGGTGACGGTAACAACCTGGGGAATATATATTTCAGGGGACGACATCGACTACTCCGGGGGAATCAAGCCCACGTGGGGCGTTGAATATTATCCCTTTACCCGAGCAAAACAGTCAACTATTCAGCTTTTTCTTTGGCTTTGGCGGCGACCAATTCCAGCGGTGCAACAGCCGCAGAGCTGATCAGATTGCCATCAATTTTTGCGCCGTTAACGATTTCGATAGCACTGTAATTCACCGTCCCCACCACCACCGGAGACTGGGCCTTCGAGGGTTACGGGACGGTGC
>CBINKF010000253.1:0-5295 GCA_966251115.1 uncultured Cellvibrio sp. | reverse complement strand
TGCCGCGCTCCGGGTGGTGCCAGCGCATCAGCGCTTCAAAGCCGAGAATTCTGTCGTTTTCGAGGGAGACCTGGGGTTGAAAAAACAATTCAAATTGCGAGCGCGGCAGTATGTCGGGCCAGTGAAAATTGGTTTTGATCCCGCCGCTCAGGGCGCGCAGTGGCGGTATGGCCTCAAGTGCGCGGCGCATATCGTTGAGGATGTTCAGGCGGCGCTGGGCCGTTAGCGCCATGCCCGGCTGATAAAACTGGAAGGTATTGCGTCCCGCCGCCTTGGCGGCGTAGAGCGCCATGTCGGCAAATTTAAGCAGGGTTTCGGGGTTGTCGCTGTGCTCGGGCGCCAGCACTATCCCCAGGCTGCAGCCCAGCTGCAGGTTGAGGCCATCCACGGCGCAGGGTTCCTGAAAGCACTCCAGCAGGCGCTGGGCAATCAGGCCGGCGTTGTGCACCGCATCTTCCCCCAGGCTGATAAGCGCAAACTCGTCGCCTCCTAGACGCGCCAGCAGGTCGCCCTGGCGCAGGGTTTTGAGCAGGCGGCGGGCGATGGCCTGCAGCACCCGGTCGCCCACGCCGTGACCGAGCGAGTCGTTGACGTGCTTGAAGTTATCCAGGTCGAGAAACAGCAGCGCAAAGGTTTTGTCTTCGGCGCGCTGCGATTCGGCCAGCTCCGCCAGGCGGCGATTGAACTGGTGGCGGTTGGCCAGCCCGGTGAGCGCATCGCAATTGGCCAGGCGGTTCATTTCGCGCTCGGCCGTGCGCGTCTCGGTCACCTCGGCACCCACCCCGCGCCAGCCCTGGAATTTGCCATCTTTGTCGCTCAAAGGTTTGGCGGTTAAGCGCCACCAGCGGGTTTTGCCCTTGACCTGCAGCGGCACCACCAGGCTGCGAAACGCCTGACCTTGAGCCAGGCGCCGCTCCAACTGCTCCAGCGCCGATTCGGCCTCGACCTGCTCATCGGGGGCCTCCGGGCCAAACTGGCGGAATATTTTTATTAGCGGGGTGCTGCGCAGGGTGATCAGCGGGATGCCCCACAGCTGCGCCAACTTGAGCGAGGGCTGGTGCAGGTAGCCCTGGTCGTCCAGCTCCCACAGCCAGTCGCTGGCATGGGCTTCAAAATCGTGGAGCAGCAGGCTGATCAGCTGCTGCTGGCGCGCGGCCTCGGCCTCGGCGCGCAGGCGAGCGCCGAAGGTGCGCGCGCTGGTAACCACCGCGGCACTCACCACCGTGCAGTAAACCAGCAGCAAAAGCGCTAAATCCCAGCGCGCCAACAGGGGGTTGCGCAACAGCGCCAATAGGCAGCCCGAGCCCACCAGGCAGGTATAGCTGATGGCGGCCTTGGGGACACTCGACAGCGCAAAACCGCCGGCGCAGAGCATGCCGATAGAGATAACACTCATAATCAGGGTGCGGTGAGGGTCGGGGTTGGCCGCCGCCAGTATAGGCAGCAGCCCCCACAAGAATCCCAGCAGCGCGGCGTGGGTCACGGCCTTGTTCAAAGCGCGCTGCGAAACTTGCTCGCGCACCTGGCCGCGCACCAGCGCCAGCCAGGGCCTGGCGCCACTGAATACCAGCCAGGCGAGCATCAGCCCCCAGGCCAGGAGCACAGCGAATTGTGGCGTGCCGGCATAGCTTAACCAGATAACGCTGAGGTTAATCAGGTTGGCCACCAGGGTCAGGGGAGTGAGGCGCAGGATGGCTTTAATCTGCTGCACACGAAAACGGCCGTTAACCGCGTCATCGGGGGAGTAAATTTGCAACCAGCGATCGACAAGTCCCGACCAGAGGCGCCAGCGGGCAGCCAGGGAGTGAAAGCGTTGACCCATGATGTAATCCGGCAGTTATTCACTGGCAGAGTGAACAGTGCTGCAATTTGGTTGGCAGCGTCCCGGCGCAAAGTTATTGTGGATGAGCTGTGGCAGTGTTCACAGAGGTAAAAAAAGTCACTCGGCGAGCGAGTGGCTAATCCCTACACTGGCGCCTATCATTCAGTCAGACTAGTTGAGCGCTAATCTGTGTCAAGTTGGGTATCCTATCCCAACTGGCAACCCCCCACCGCGATTCAAACCCCTGGTTCAGCGAGTGGAATTTGTGCGCTAAAGTGCTCCCGTGAGAAATAAGCCATGCAAGTGGAACCACTAAACTCCATGGATAAAAATGCAGAGATAGCAGCCAAGCTCCAAGCTCTCAAGGAGGCCTACCTGGCGCGGCTACCCGAGGAATTGGCGCTGCTGAAAACCTTGGTAGCGCAGATGCTCGACCCCGCGCAGCAGTTGCAGGCGCTTACCCAGTTGAACCACAAATTGCATAAACTTGCAGGCTCGGCTGGCAGCTTTGGCCTGCCCGATTTTGGCAAACAGGCCAAACAATTGGAGCTGCAAACCCACCAGTGGCTGACCGAAAAAAACTTCGACCCGGGCAAGTTGCGCGTATTTGGGGTGGCGGTAGCGGGCCTGGAAAAACTGCTCGAACCCAGCACCAGCAAACCGCTGCCGCAGGTGTCGGCGCTGGCCCCGGAAACCAGGTCCACGCTTAATTATGTGCTTGAAGACGATCCCGACGTGGCCGAGGAAGTCTGCACTAGCCTGCGCCATTTTGGCCACGACGTGCAGCACTTTGATTCGCTGCAAAAAGCCGAGCGGAGCATTTTGCAGTGCCCGCCCGACTTTATGATCTGCGACATTATGTTCAGCGATGAAGCGCGCGAAACTCCCTCCGCCGTCGCTGCCCTGCAAGCCCAGGTGGAGCAGCCGATTCCGGTGATTTTTGTCTCCACCCGCAACGATTTCCAGGCCTACCACGACGCGGTGCGCGCCGGTGCTGTGGGCTATTTTGTCAAACCTCTGGATATCACCCGCCTGGTGGATTGTTTTGAATACTATCTCGATCGCCACCGCAGCGCGCCCTACCGGGTGCTGATTATTGATGACGACCGCGAGCTGGCGGAGCACTATCGCCTGGTACTTAATGCCGCCGGTATTCGCGCCGAAGTGAACGATCATCCCGAACAGATTTTTGATTTGATGACCGACTTTCACCCCGAGCTGATACTGCTGGATTTGAATATGCCCGGCGTCAGCGGCACTGAGCTGGCGCAGGTGATCCGGCTCAACGAAGACTGGCTCCGGGTGCCCATTACCTATCTCTCCTCGGAGCAGGATGTCGACAAACGAGTCACTGCCATGGGGCGCGCCGGGGACGACTTCCTCACCAAACCCCTGGCCGATCGCGAACTGGTGGCGGCGGTATCGGTGCGCGCCGCGCGCTGTCGCCAATTGAGCGATGCCCTCGACCGCGACAGCCTCACGGGGTTGCTTAAGCATTCGCGCATTAAAGAGCAGGTTGACCTGGAACTGAATCGCGCCCAGCGCTCGGCCTCGCCCATGAGCGTGGTGATGCTCGACCTGGATCATTTCAAAAAGGTCAACGACACCTATGGCCACAGTCTGGGCGACAAGGTGATCAAGGCACTGGCGCAATTGCTGCGTCAGCGGCTGCGCAAAACCGATGCCCTGGGGCGCTACGGTGGCGAGGAATTTATGCTGGTGCTACCGCGCTGCAATCGCGAAGAGGCGTTCGCGCTTATCGACAGCGTGCGCAGCCACTTTGGCAGTATCAACTTCCATGCCGGTGACAACCAGTTCAACGCCAGCCTGAGCGCCGGCATAGCCACCTGGATACCCGGTGACCCCCGCTCGGCAGATGAATTGATTCAGGCGGCGGACCTGGCGCTCTACCAGGCCAAACTCCTGGGGCGCAACCGCGTCGAACAAAGCTGATACAACGGTAACTGGCAGCTAAAAAAAGAAGCCCGGAATTTCCGGGCTTCTTGTTGTGGGATTATTTACTGTCCGGGATTTCCGGTTTGGGCTTAGGCTCATCGTTGGTGGGCAGCGGCAGGTCGCGGCGGTTGTCGTCCAGGTATTTATCACTCGCCTTGTCGCTGGTGGCTATGGGGCGGCCGGGAACAAAGTCGCCCTTCCAACTGCTCAGCTTGCCGTCGGCAAAGTGCACGCTGAACAGGTAGGAGGTGATCTCGCCCTCGGAGCCTTTGCGAATACTGTAGGGGTAATCCCAGCGGTTATCGTCGAAGGGATCTGGCAGCAGCGAGTTGCCGAGCACAAAGCGTACCTGGCGTTTGGTCATACCCACTTTTAGCTGCTCAACCATCTCCTGGGTGATGATATGACCCTGTTGGATATTGATTTTGTAAACGCCGGGGAAGTGGAACCAGGAGCAACCCGCAAGGCCGGTAGCGAGTAAAAAGGCCAGAACTGAGCGGCGGGCGAATTTCATATTAGGTCTTCCACAAGCGAAAATGAACGCGGATAATACCCGAACCACAGGAAAACTGAGAAGGGTTTGGGGGAAATAATGGCAGATGAGAACCAGGAGCTGCGCAAGGCTGGCCTTAAGGTAACGCTTCCGCGCGTGAAAATTTTGCAAATGCTGGAGTCCTCTGAACAGCACCATATGAGCGCCGAAGATGTGTACAAGGCGTTGATGGAGCAGGGTGATGATGTGGGTTTGGCGACTGTTTACCGGGTGCTTACCCAGTTTGAATCCGCGGGTTTGGTTGCTCGTCATAATTTTGATGGGGGCCATTCGGTTTTTGAAGTGTGCCGCGGAGACCACCACGATCACATGGTCGATATAGATACCGGAAAGGTGATTGAGTTCCACAACGACGAAATTGAAGCTCTGCAAAAACGCATTGCCGCCGAACACGGTTACCACTTAACTGATCACAGCCTGGTACTTTACGTCAAAAAGAAATCCTGATTACTGGTCTTTGCGCATAAAAAAGCTGCCCCGGGGCAGCTTTTTTATGCGCGAACAAGCAACCGCAAATTGGCGCTGGCTAGTGTGCGACCAGTTGCAAAATCTCCCGCGCGTGGGCCAGCGACTGTTCGGTGAGGTTAAGGCCGCCGAGCATGCGTGCAATTTCCTCCACCTTGGCTTCGCCTTCCAGCTCCACCAGCGTCGATGCCGCTGATTTTTTACTCGCGCTTTTGCGCACCTGCAAATGCTGGTGGCCCTTGCTGGCCACCTGGGCCAAGTGGGTGACGCAAATCACCTGGCCGCGCTCGCCCAGTTGACGCAACAGTTGGCCGACCACGTCGCCAGTGGCACCACCAATACCCACATCCACTTCGTCAAACACCAGGCTGGGGATTGCCGAGGTTTGCGCAGTGACCACCTGAATCGCCAGACTGATGCGCGACAGTTCGCCGCCCGAGGCGACCTTGGCCAGGGGACGGGGCGCCTGGCCCGGGTTTGTGCTGATCAAAAACTCCAC
>CBINKF010000252.1:0-5300 GCA_966251115.1 uncultured Cellvibrio sp. | reverse complement strand
GAGTCGCAAAAAATGACTCTTTGAGAGCAAAAGGCTAGCCCAGACCCTTACCATTAAATACCATAACTTACTTTTCATCCCTTAAGGACCCGTCATGTTATCCATTCGCACAACCAACCTGGCGATTTTTGTGGCAACCGTCGCCCTGATACTCGCAGCCGTTTACATGGAACATGTGATGAAGCTGGAGCCCTGTCCGCTGTGTATAACCCAGCGCGCCTTTTTTATCCTGACCGGGCTTTTCGGCCTGGCAGCTTTTCTGCAAAACCCCAAAACCCTGGGCCGTCGCGTCTATGCTGGCCTGGGAATTTTAAGCGCTATTGCCGGGGCCGGTTTTGCCGGTCGCCAAATATGGCTGCAGAGCCTGCCACCCGACCAGGTACCCGCCTGCGGTGCCAGCCTGGCCTATATGCTGGAAAACTTTCCGCTCTACGATGTGTTTAAAACCATGCTGCAAGGCGACGGCAGCTGCGCCGAAGTGCAAAAGGTGTTTGGCCTTAGCATACCCAAATGGTCGTTTATTGCATTTGCCGGGCTTATCGCCGCCAACTTATTCCAGGGAGTTCGCAAGGCTTAGGCGCCACCTAACTTCTACCCCGGCCATCTTGCCCTAGTGATAAAGATGGCCTATTGTGGCGGCCTTGGCTTTGTCGTTAGTGGCTTTAAAACAGGAAAAATCATGCTAGAAAATTGTAAAGATGCCAGAGAGCGCTGGGGTGGCGTCAGCGAAATTATTGACCGCTGGCTGGAGGAGCGTCAGCAGATGCTGGTGCAATATTGCGCCCTCAGTGGTGAGCCTACCGACACCGACAACGACGGCCCACGCGGTGAAAAGTTGCGCAACCTGTGTCAGATTCTGGTGGATTATGTATCTGCTGGCCACTTTGAGATTTACGACAAGCTGATTAGCGAAGGGCGTGAGTTCTACGATGAGGACGGCTTACAGGAAGCCTGCAAGATATACAATCAAGTGGACAAAACCACCGAGCTGTTGCTCGATTTTAATGACAAATACCTGGAAACCGATGACCTCAGCAGCCTGAGCCAGGATCTGTCGCAACTGGGTGAAGCCCTGGAAACCCGTTTTAGCGCCGAAGATCGCATGATTTCGGTATTGCACACCTCCCACAAAGAGCTGGTAAACGGTTAGCGGGCGCGCAAAGGCATATTAAGCCCATAAAAAAAACCCGCAAATCGCGGGTTTTTTGTATGGGCTAAGCTCAGCTTTTTAAGCTAGCTAGTGCAGCTTATTTGGCTGGCGCGGCTTATTTAGCTGGCGCAGCTTCTGGCGCAGCTATGTCCAACAGCTCTACTTCAAAAATCAGGGTAGATGATGGTGGAATTGGGCCCTGACCACCTGAACCATAAGCCAGCTCAGAGGGAATGTAAAACTCGTACTTGGAGCCTTTTGGCATAAGTTGCAGACCTTCGGTCCAACCGGGAATTACGCCGTCCAGCGGGAAGGTAGCGGCCTGGCCGTGTTTGGCAGAGCTGTCAAACTCGGTACCATCGAGCAGCTTACCTACGTAGTTAACAGTTACTGTGTCAGTAGCCTTGGGCTTGGCGCCAGTGCCAGCGGTAATCACCTTGTACTGCAAGCCGCTCTCGGTGGTCATAACACCTTCTTTAGCCTTGTTTTCTTCGAGGAATTTTTTACCTTTGGCCAGGTTCTCCTCGCTGGTTTTTTTCTGCTCTTCTTCTTGCTTGGCAATTGCCTTCTCTTGCACTTCTTTCATGATGCTTTGCATTTCTTCATCGCTAATGCGTGAAGGCTTGCCATCGCGAATATCAGTGAGCGCCAGAGCCATAGCGTCCGGCTCAATAGTCAGGCCGCCATTTTTCAAATTGCGACCAATGTTTTGACCAATAATGTAGTTGGCTTTTTGTTCCAGAGTGGTCAGCTGGGTACCAGCATCAGCTTTCTTGGCGTCATCTTTACAGCCGACAACCAGACCTGTGGAAGCGGCCACCAGGCCGAGTACCAGTAAGCGTTTGTTAAACATAATGCACCTTTTATTTGTAATCATTTTCGAATAATGGCCCGGCGACTAAGCCAGGGCTGCTGTCAGCTGTTCGCTAATGCTGCGCCAAAGCAGTGGGCCATGGTATACCAAGTTGTGGAAAATGTGCGCCCCTGCTGGTGGAAAAGCGGCAAATTTACTGACAAAACTGTGGTCTATCGCCCAAACCCGGCACCGCCAGCCAAGGGCCTGGGCGCACAGAGTCGGTTTTCGCCGCCGATGTTGTACGCCCCCTGGGTTTGGCCCGGTTGCGGCCATTTCATCCACAAAAAAGGCCACCTTACCCCCATACACTTTTAGCAGTCGGCCAGCTACAATCTGCGCGTTTTCTGTTCTCCATTTTTACGCCAACGCCTCTCCCTTTTTAACGCACAGGAACCTTTTATGGCCGCCAAAAAAATTGTTAAAAACTCCATCGCAGAACTGGAAGCAATGATTGCCAAGGTGAGCGCAGATTTGGACAAGGCGCGCAACCAGGAACTGGCTGCCGCCGAAAAAGCTTTTGCTGCAGCACAAAAAACAGCGGCCAGCGCGGCTAAAAAAGTTGCAGACCTTGTCGCCAAGGGCGCAAAAACTGCAGCAGCCAACGCGCGCCTGCAACTGGTAAAAAAAGAAGCGGAAGTGCAAGCCAAAGCACTGGCCGCCGCTAAAAAAATTGTCGACGATCTTAAAGTCGCGCGCAAAAATGCCGAGCAATTCGCCAAGGCTGTCGCCAAAGAAGTAGGCCAAAAAACCAAGACGGCCAAACCTGCTAAAGCCGGCAAAAAAAGCAAATCAGCCAAAAAAGCAGAGAAGAGCGCCGCCCAAACCACCGCTAAAACCCCTGCACCGGCGCTAGAAGCTGCCCCCGCCACAGCAAAAAAAGCAAGCGCTAAAAAGGCCACGAAAGAATCCAAGCCAACTAAAGCAAAGCCGGCCAAAGCAGCGGCTAAAGCAACAGCTAAGCCCACCGCTAAAAAAGCATCAGCGCCTAAAAAGGCTGCCGCTGCGCAAAAAGAACCTACGCCTGCAGCAGAGGTTGAAGCATCTGCAATAGCGGTTGCCATCCCGACAGCACCTGCGTTAGAAGCCCCCGTTGCAGCGGTACCAGCAATAGAGGTGCCTGTAACAGCAGTAGAGGCGCCTGTAACAACCGCTGCGTCCCAAGAGCCAACGGCTTCAGTTGCAATGCCAAAAGTGGCAGCGGAAGTCAAACCAGCCAGCGCAGAATAAACCAAGGGCCCGCAGCCTCCAGGGCCTGAATCCATCGCTGTCGCCAGGGTGCTTTAAGTAGTTAAAGCGCCCTTTCCTTATAAAATTTCCATCTCAAGACCCCTCCAGCTTTGAGCCATACTCAAAGGCAGTAACAGGCCCATAAAACAGAGAGGACACGCCATGCATTCCCAAACTCACACTTTGGAAAACCTGTTTGATCAACTCGGTTTGGAAAGCAGTGACAAAGCCATAGAAGACTTTATTTTCAGCCACCCACTGGGGCAAAAAGGCTCGTTAAAGCAGGCTTTATTTTGGAACCGCTCGCAGCGCCAATTTATTGAGGAGAGCTGGCAGGAGGATTCCGATTGGTGTGACGTTATTGATCAGTTGGACTCGCTGTTGCGCTCTGCCCCCCCGCTTCACTAGGCGGCTAGCGCCGATTCCACCAGGAGAACAAAAACATCTATGCGCGCCAGGGGTACTTGGCGGCTGCGCAAATAGGTGCGGCAGTTGCCATCGACGGCCAGTGGCGGGCGCAAAGTGGCGGCGGCGAGACCTTGCAGCAATTGCTGTTGATAATTTTCCGCCGCCAACTCCGCTGCTTTTATCGCCTGACGCACGGCTTCGCGCGCGCTATCCTCCACCCCAAAGTGCGCTTTTAACTGGCGCCTCAGCCTGCGCAAGGGCTGCACCGCCAGCTGCGACCAGTCAAGCACCGCCGCCTCAGCAGCGCTCAAAAGCTCGGGCGATAACAGCTGGCCACGCACTCCCAGCCACAGGCTCCACAGCAGCAAATTCACATCCACGCCAAACTCATCCTGCAGCGCCAGACACTGTTCGGCCACACCCGGCTGGGCGTAGATTTTCAGGGAGAAATCCCACAAAGAATTTGTTGTGTTCACGCTTGGCTCGCTAGCGGGGGAGTGAGCCAAGTCTGCTAGAATGCGCGCCATGATTCAATTACAAAACGTCTCCCTGCAGCGCGGTGCCAAGTTCCTCCTGGACTCCGCCGACCTCACCATATTCCCGGGCCAAAAAGTCGGTTTAATCGGCAGTAATGGCAGCGGCAAATCCACCCTGTTCCAAATGTTATTGGGCAAATTGGCCAGCGATACCGGCTCGGTCGATATCCCCAAACAGTGGCGCACCGCTCATATGGCGCAGGAGGTGGGCCACACCAGCCGCACCGCCCTCGACTATGTGCTGGATGGCGACAGCGAACTGCGCCGCCTGGAGCGAGAGATAGGCGCCGCCCAAGGCGACGGCGACAAGCTCGCCCACCTCTATAGCGATATGGAGCATATAGATGCCTATACCGCCCCGGCGCGGGCGCAGCAGCTGCTCTATGGTCTGGGTTTTGCCCCGGGCGATGGCGCGCGGCCAGTGACGGATTTTTCCGGCGGCTGGCGCATTCGCCTCAACCTCGCCCAGGCGCTCATGTGCCCGTCGGATTTACTGCTACTCGACGAACCCACCAACCACCTGGATTTGGACGCAACCCTGTGGCTGGAGGAGTGGCTCAAGCGCTACCCGGGCACCCTGGTGATCATCTCCCACGACCGCGACTTCCTCGACAATCTGGTGGATCGCATCGTCTGTATCGAGCACCAGAAGCTCGATAACTATGCCGGCAACTACTCCGCCTTCGAGCGCCAGCGCGCCGAAAAACTCGCGCAGCAACAGCAGAGTTTTGACAAGCAGCAGGAGCGCATCGCCCATATCGAAAATTACATTCGCCGCTTCCGCGCCCAGGCCACCAAAGCCCGCCAGGCGCAGAGCCGAATTAAAGAGCTGGAGCGGATGGAAAAAATCGCCCCCGCCCATGTGGATTCGCCTTTCAGCTTTACCTTTGCCTGCGCCGACAAAATGTCCACGCCTCTGGTGCATATCACCCAGGGCGAAATTGGCTATGGCGATAAAATTATTCTGCGCAACGTCGAGCTGAGCATAGTGCCCGAGACGCGCGTCGGCCTGCTCGGCCCCAATGGCGCGGGCAAATCCAGTTTGAGTAAAACCCTGGCCGGCAGCCTCCAGCTGCTCGCCGGCGAGCGCACCAGCGGCGAGCATTTCAAACTGGGTTATTTT